>NZ_JAGPXZ010000589.1:0-3977 GCF_018070305.1 Micromonospora sp. M51
CTCACCGGCGAGCAGCAGCGCCCGACGGACCGCTGCCACCGGCACCTCGGCGGCCCGGGCCACCGCGTCCGCGAGGAGCCCGGCCTGGGCGCCCTGACGGAGCTCGCCGCTGAACAGACCGGTGAGCAGGCGCTGCTCGTCGGCCGTCGCCGCCGCGTAGAGGGCGCCGAGCAGTGCCCGACGTCGAGCCTGCGAGCCCGAGCCGTGCACGGCGGCGATCTGCGCGATGGCGGCGTCCACGGCGGCCACCGTCAACGTCGGCTCGGCGGCCGGGGGCGGCAGGTCACGCAGGCTCGCGTAGCCAACCCCGGTCTGCCGTTGGCGCAGCTCACCGGCGAGATAGCCGGCGCCGGGCTCGACCTCGTCGGGATCCAGTCGGCGCAGCGCGTCAGCGAGCAGCTCCACCTTGGCGCGTCGGCCGCTGGTGGCACCGACGGCGGCGGAGGTGGCTGCCAGATCGAGGAACCGCACGCAGCTCATCCTGCCAGGCACCTCCGACACCGCCCGGGCATTGCCGTGCCCGGGCGGTGTCGGCAGGGTGCCGCCCGCTCACGCGGACGACGGGCGGGCAGCCCTAGGCCGAGACGGGCTCCTCGATGCGTAGCCCCCGGGCCCGGACCTCGCCGGCCACGCGGGAGAGCACCGAGTCGAGGGCGACCAGTGCGGCGGAAAGCTCACCGAGCTGTTCGTTGAGCGTGTCCTCGGACCACGCGGAGACGTCGACATCTCCCAGCGCGCTGACAGCGGCCCCCAACCGGGCCATCACCTCGTTCGTACTCATGTACGAAAGGCTATAACAGACAGCGGGCCGACACGCCGTAAACCCCCAGATCAGACCCAAAGTTCCCGCGCCGTGCCGGAGGCCTACCCGCCCGCTGCCGCCACCTTGCCCAGCAGGAGCGCCTCGGCGAGGCACACCCGGGCGAACTCCCCCAGGTGCAGGCTCTCGTTCGGGCCGTGCGCACGGGCGTGCGGGTCCTCCACACCGGTCACCAGGATCGCCGCCTTCGGGAACATCTCCTGGAAGGTGGCGATGAACGGAATCGAGCCGCCGACGCCGATGTCCACCGGGTCGGTGCCGTCCCAGGCGGCCCGGAAAGCCGACCGGGCGGCGTCGAACATCGGCCCGGACGCGTCGATCACGCACGGGTCACCGTCGTGTTCGAAGGTGACGGTCACCTGCGCACCCCACGGGGCGTGCCGCTCCAGGTGCGCGCGCACCGCCGCGTACGCCCGCTTGCTGTCGTCGCCCGGGGCGAGCCGGATGCTGAGCTTCGCCTTCGCGGACGGGACCAGGGCGTTCGGCGCCTCGCCCGTGGACGGCGCGTCGACACCGAGGATGGCCAGCGCCGGCTTGGTCCAGAGCCGGTCGGTGATCCGGCCGGTGCCGATGAACCCCACGCCGTCGGCCAGCCCCGCCTCGGCCCGGATCCGGTCCTCCGGGTAGTCGACGGTGGCGCCCTCCCGGCCGACCAGCCCTTCCACCGCCACGTCACCGGCGTCGTCGTGCAGCGTCGCCAACAACCGGACCAGCGCGGTGAGCGCGTCCGGCACGGCGCCGCCGAACATGCCGCTGTGCACCGCCTGGTCGAGGGTGCGCACCTCGACGAAGCAGTTGACGATGCCCCTCAGCGAGGTGGTCAACGCCGGTACGCCGATGTCCCAGTTACCGGAGTCGGCGATCACGATGACGTCGGAGGCGAGCTTGTCGCGGTGCTCGACCAGCAACTGCTCCAGCGAGTCGGAGCCGTACTCCTCCTCGCCCTCGATGAACAGGACCACGCCGACCGGCAGCGCGTCACCGTACGCGCGCAGCGCCGCGACGTGCGCCATGATGCCGGCCTTGTCGTCGGCCGCGCCCCGGGCGTAGAGCCGGCCGTCCCGCTCCACCGGCTCGAACGGGTCGGACTCCCACAGCGACAGGTCGCCGACCGGCTGGACGTCGTGGTGGGCGTAGAGCAGCACGGTGGGTGCGCCGGGCGGCGCGGCCCGACGGCCGATCACCGCCGGCTGGCCGCCGGATCGCACGATCTCGACGTCCAGGCCGCAACCGCGCAGCAGCTCGGCCACCGCCTCGGCGGAGCGTTCCACGTGCGAGTGGTCGAAGCCCTCGAAGGCGATGCCGGGGATGCGGACGAGGCGCTCCAGGTCGGCCCGGACGCCGGGCATCTCCCGCTCGACGGCGGCTCGCACCTCGGACTCGGACATGATCGGTGAGGTCATGACCGGCATCGTATGCCGGCCTTACCTGGGCGTGCCGGCGGAGCCCGTACCGTCACCGCTGTCCGTGGGGCCGGCGCCGGCCCGCGCGCCGGGGGCGGCCCGCCCGGCGCGGTGGGCGCGGCCCGCCGCCTCGGTGGCCGCGTCCATCCAGGAACGGGCCCGACCGGCGGTGCCGCCCACCCACTCGCCGACGTCGCTCGCACCGTCGCCGAGCCGGCGCAGCAACCCGACCAGCGGGTCGCTGGACCTGCTGAACTCCTCCCGGTACGACTCGGCAGCCGCCTTGATCTCCTCCGTGACGCTGGTCGAGCTGTCGTCCTCGCGGCGTGGGTAGTCCCCGGCCAGCACCCGCCCGTACGCCCCGGAGTCGATCCACTGGCGCAGCTGCGCCGCCCGCGCCACCGGCACCGGGTGGGTGCTCCACGCGGTCATCCGGATCTTGTGCAGGCTGTCGCGCAGGTCGCCGCCGCCGGCGTACTCGGCGGCCTGCTCCAGGAAGGCGGTGGTGTCGACCTGGGACAGGTCACCGCCACCGGCCAGCTTCATCAACAGCCGCAACGCGGCGGCCGGGTCCTGCCCGGCGAGCAGGCCCGCCCGGTCGGCGGACAGCTCCGCCTTGCGCCACCACTCCAGCATCGCCGCGATGATGGCCCGCAGCGCGATCGCGCCGACCGGCAACCAGCTCAGGTTGGCAGCCCAGCGGGTGAGGATCATGAGCATCGTCTTGTAGACCGCGTGCCCGCTGCCCACATGCCCCAACTCGTGGCCGAGCAGACAGCGCAGCTCGTCCTCGTCGAGTTGTTGCACGCAGGCGGAGTTCACCACGATGAACGGCCGCTCCAGCCCGACCGCCTCGGCGCCCAACCAGGGCGACTGGGTCACGTACAGCTCGGGCAGCTCGGCCACGTCGAGCGCCGCCGCGGCCTCGGTGTAGCGCTGCCACACCGCCGGGTACTGCCGGTGGTCGACCCGGATGCCGGAGGCCAGCACGGACAGCCGGAAACCCCGCTCGTTCCACATGCCGAAGAACGACCGCACCACGTCGTCGAAACCGCGCAGCTCCCGCAGCGCGACCAGGGCACCCCGGTCGGCGGGATGCTCCCAGGCCCGTGAGCTGATGCCGGTGAGGGTGATCCGACGCCGCGCTGGCGCGTCCGCTGCCGTCATGGTGGCTCCCCGTTCGCCGTAGCTCCCCGCATCGTGCCGTAGTCGGTGGCCGACGTCCATGCCCCGCTCAGCGCAGCCGCACGTAGTACCGGTCCGCGTCGTGCGGCAGGCTGGGCGCGCCGTCGACCACCAGGTCGGCGTGGGTCGCGGTCTCGTCGACGGCGAAGTGCGCCCGCTCCCCGTCGTGCCAGCGGCGCAGCTCGGGCAGGATCTCCGGCCCGTCCCGGGCGACCGCGCGTGCCAGTCGCAGCGACGCGGGTGCGGTGACGAACACGGCCAGCGTCAGCTCCGGCCGGACGACCGCGCGGGCGGCGCTGACCCCCTCGACCAGCAGCACCGGGGCCGCCGGCACCGGCACCGGGCGGGGCAGGAAACGGTGCCGGACCCAGCTGTACCGCCGGTAGGCACCCGGCGTCCCGGCGCGCAGCGGGGCGAGCACCCACTCGTCGAGCCGGGGCCAGAAGGTGACCTGGTCGTCCCACCCGTCGAGCAGGTCGTCGGTGTGCACCACCGGCGGTCGGCCGCCGAGCGGCCCCGCCAGGGCATCCGCGAGCTGCGCGGCGAACCGGCTCTTGCCCGCGCCGCTC
>NZ_JAGPXZ010000059.1:0-14660 GCF_018070305.1 Micromonospora sp. M51
GATCACCCCGAGCGAGCGGCCCCGCTCGGCGATGTCGAGCAGCACCTCCTTGATGGGGGAGGAGCCCTCCCGGGGGGCGTACTTGTTGAGCTCGTCGAGGACCACGAACAGCAGCGGCTTGGCCGTGCCGGACTTCTCCTTGCGCTCGAACTCGCTCTTCAGCGTCACACCGACCACGAACCGCTGCGCCCGGTCCGGCAGGTTGTGCAGGTCGACCACGGTGACCTGCGCCGACTCGCTGGTGTTGATCGAGTGCGGGCGGCGGGCCGCGAGGTCACCACGGATCAGCCGGGCCAGGTCCTTCTTACTGCCGATCAACCGCCGGGCGAACGCGTTGACGGTGCCCAGCCCCACCGCGCTGCCCGCCCAGTCGGAGCGGGTCTCGTCGTCGTTGAGCTGGTCGACGATGTGGTCGACCAGGTCGCCGTACGAGCCGAGCCGAACCCCGTCGATGCTCACCCCGCCGTCGGCGGGCTGGGCGTAGCGGGCCAGGTGGGCGGCCACCGAGTGAACCACCATCGTGTACTGCTGGCGCTCGTCGTCGGCGTCGGCGAACACGTACGGCAGCAGGCGGTCGGTGCAGAACTCGCTCAGCGTCCAGTAGAAGCTGTCGACGCCGGTGAGCCGGCTGCTCACATCCGGCGTGCCGGCCGCGTCACCGACCCGTGGTGGGGCGTAGACCCGCACGTCGGGGAAGGCGCCCGCGCTCAACCCGAGCTTCGCGTACGCCGCGCGGGTGGGCTCGTCGAGGCGGGTGTTGGGGTGGTCCAGGAAGAGAAGGTCCTCACCCTTGACGTTGAAGATCAGCGCCTTGGCGTTGACCGCGTCGCCGCCCAGCACCCCGGAGCGGAACACCGAGTAGAGCAGGAAGGTGGCGAAGCTGGTCTTGGTGGCCACCCCGGAGATGCCGGAGATGGAGACGTGCGCGCCCCGGCTGCCGTCGAGGAAGTCGGCGTTGAGGTAGACCGGCACCCCGTCGCGACCCATGCCCATCGGGATGCGCCGCTCCATCCGGTCGAAGTGCAGCGCGCGCGCCCGCGCGTCGCCCTCGGCCCGGTGCACAACGGCCCCCGGCGTGGGCGGCACGTAGAGCTCCGGGTCGACCCGGGTGGTGGTGATTTCGGCCGCCTCCTGCACCATCGCCGGCAGTGTGCCGTCGGCGATGGCGAACACGTCGGAGTCGAACTGGGCGCCCTCGTGCCGAGCGCGGACCTGGGTGACCACCCCGGCGATCGTCACCGGCTCGCGGTCGGGCAGGTCGCGTCGGGTGACCACCACGTCGTCGAGCTGCAGGTAGCTGCCGGGCGCCACGGCCGTCCAGAACTGCAACGGGGTGGCGTCGGCGGTGCCCAGCACCCGCCCGACCGCCTCGCCCGGGCTGTCGAGGTCGGCGTCGGTCATCGGGCGACCCCTGTCGCTCGGGCATCACGGTCGGCGCGCATGACGTGCATAGTGCCCGAGGAGTACGACAGGTCGCCACGCGACGCGGCGGACGACACCATGCCCCGTCACACTCATGACGCTGGGTGTTCGACCGGGCGCACCAGGTGGGCGCGAGCGTGTCGGGTGCCGCGCGAGTCCTGGCCGCCGGTGTAGGGAGCTACTGGCGGGCGTGGCGGAGCATCAGGACGCCGTCCTCGGTGGCGAGGACGTGCCGCAACGGTAGGTGCCGGGGCGCGGTGACGTCGCCGGCGGTGATCCGGCCGGGGCCGGGCCCGGCGAGCAGCGGCGAGACGGTGAGGCACAGTTCGTCGACCAGGTCGGCGGCGGTGAGCGCGCCGAACAGGTGTGGGCCGCCCTCGCAGAGCAGTTGGGTGAGCCCGCGTCCGTGCAGCTCGGCGAGGCCGGCGGCCAGGTCGACGCGCCCGGTGCCGCAGCGCAGCACGTCGGCGACGTCGGTCAGCCCGGGCGGCGGGTCGGCGTCGGCGTGGGTGAGCACCACCGGGCGGGTCGGTGCGTCGGCGAACGCGGCCTGCGCCGGGTCCAGGTCCAGCGATCCGGAGACGACCACCAGCGTCGGGTACGCGGCCAGACCGTTGGCCTGACGCCAGGCGCGGCGGCGTTCGTCGAGGCGGACCGCCCGGTATCCCTCGTGGCGCAGCGTGCCGGCGGCCACCACCAGGGCGTCGCAAGCCATCCGCAGCAGGCCGAACACCCGCTTGTCCGGCTCGCCGGAGAGCCCGGCGGAGTTGCCGTCCACGCTGACCGCACCGTCCAGGCTGGTCACGAAGTTCACTCGCAGCCGGGGCTGGTCGGCGCGGCCGTAGAGGGCGGTCAGCTCGGTGTCGTCGAGTGGCTGCGTCGACGGCTCGGGCCAGAGCCGTCGGATCGGAATTCTGACGGTCATTCGCCGGCCGGACCGGTGACCGGAGGGGTCGGTTCGGCGGTACGGTGCTGGCAGTCGCACCAGTTCCGGCCCGGGCACTCATCGTGTCGCCGGGCCCGGCACGCTCGGCAGATCATGCTGGCAGCCTAAGCCGCGGGAGGACAGGACAGCATGCCGCGTCAGATCTTCCAGCTGAAGATGTCCCTCGCCGGGACCCGGCCGCCGGTGTGGCGCCGGGTGCTCGTGCCGGCCGGTTACACGCTGGACCGGCTGCACCGGGTGGCGCAGCACGCGATGGGTTGGCGGGACTGCCACCTGCACTCGTTCGAGATCGACGCGATGCAGTACGGCGAGCCCGACCCGGACGGTGAGTTGGCGCTGCACGACGAGTTGGACGTGCGGCTCGACGCGGTGCTCGGCAAGGGCAGCCGGTTCTCCTACACGTACGACTTCGGCGACTGGTGGGAGCACGACCTGGTCGTAGAGGACGCGCTGACCGCCGACCCGGACGAGCGGTACCCGGTCTGCCTGGCCGGCGAGCGGGCCTGCCCGCCGGAGGGCATCGGCGGGCCGGTGGGCTATCAGGCGCTCCTGGAGGCGCTGGACGCCCAGGCCGGCCCGGGTGACCTGGTCAGTTCCCGGCACGCGATGCTGCGCGACTGGGCGGGCGCCGCCTTCGACCCGTCGGGCTTCGACCCGGACCGGGCAACCACGCTGCTGCGCCGCTTCTGCTGAACCGCCAGTTGCGGGAGGTGTCGCTGGGGCTCCTGTTACCCGAGTGATCAGCGGTAACGATCTGGGAACGCTCCCATCGCCCTATTGACACTCCCGTTACCCGCCGGCAATCTCATGGGAGCGCTCCCGGAGGTGGCGTGGCTCACTCACGAATCCCCGGCCTGGCGCGACGGGCACCCCCCACCACACCCATCCAGCCTCACCACCGGAAAGAGGGGTCAGCGCATGAGTGTCACCACGCGGCGTACCCGCCTGGCAGCCGCCGCCCTGGCCGCGATCACCGCAATCAGCGGTCTCGCGGCCTGTGGCAAGGACGACGAGAAGCCGGCGGCCGGCGAGAAGCCGGCCAAGCTGGTCGTCGACACGTTCGGCGAGATGGGCTACGACGAGCTTGTCAAGCAGTACGAGAAGGACACCGGCATCAAGGTCGAGCTGCGCAAGACCGCGCAGCTCGGTGAGTACCGGCCGAAGCTGGTCCGCTACCTGGCCACCGGCAAGGGCGCGGCGGACGTCACCGCGCTGGAAGAGGGCATCCTCAACGAGTTCAAGCCCAACGCGCGCAACTGGGAGGACCTCGCGCCGCTGGTGGGGGACCACTCGAAGGAGTACCTGCCCTGGAAGTGGGAGCTCGGCAAGGCGCCGGACGGTCGGCTGATCGGCCTGCCGACCGACGTCGGCAGCCTCGCCGTCTGCTACCGCAAGGACCTGTTCCAGGCGGCCGGCCTGCCCACCGAGCGCGACCAGGTGTCGGCGCTCTGGCCGGACTGGAAGGGTTTCCACGACGCCGGTCTGAAGTACAAGCAGGGCAGCGGCGGCAAGGCGTTCATCGACTCGATCACCGCCGTCTCCAACGGTGTGCTCTTCCAGGGCAACGGTGATCTGTTCTACGACAAGGAAGACAACATCATCGCGGACACCAGCCCCGCGGTGAAGAACGCCTGGGACACCGCCACGTCGATGGCCGACATCTCCGCCAAGGCGTCCACCTGGTCGCCGGAGTGGTCGGGTGGCTTCAAGCAGGGCACCTTCGCGGCGACCTTCTGCCCGTCCTGGATGCTCGGCATCGTCTCGGACAACTCCGGTCCGGCCAACAAGGGCAAGTGGGACGTCGCGTCCGTGCCGGGCGGCGGCGGTAACTGGGGCGGCTCGTGGCTCGCGGTTCCGGCGCAGAGCAAGTACCCGAAGGAGGCGGCGAAGCTCGCCGAGTACCTCACCAACGCCAAGAGCCAGGTGGAGGCCTTCAAGCTCAAGGGCCCGCTGCCGACCAACCTGGAGGCGCTGAAGGACCAGGCGTTCCTCGGTTACACCAACGAGTACTTCAGCAACGCGCCGACCGGCAAGATCTTCGGTGAGAGCGTCGCCAAGATCCAGCCGATCCACCTGGGCCCGAAGCACCAGGCGGTCAAGGAGAACGCGCTCGAGCCGGCTCTGCGGGCGTTCGAGAACGGGCAGGCCGACAAGGCGAAGGCCTGGGAGCAGTTCACGAAGGACGCAAAGACTCAGGGTGCCTTCTGAGTGATTCCCTGCCGGTGGCGTTCGGGGCTTCCCGGACGCCACCGGCCGGTCCCCTCCGCGTAGCGCCCTGCGCGAGGGCCCCCGGGCCTCGCCGGAAAAGGAAATTCGCATGAGCCTGTCGGCCACGACGGCACGGCCGTCGCCAGCAGCACCGCCTTCTCCCGACGTCTCTCGGCGACGTCGCCGGGGGAGATTACTCAACCGCCTCGATGTCAAGTACTCGCCGTACCTCTACATCGCCCCGTTCTTCCTGATCTTCGGCATCTTCGGGCTGTACCCGATGCTGCGCACCGCCTGGATGTCACTGCACGACTGGGACATGATCGGCGAGCACACGTTCATCGGCTTCGACAACTACACCCGGCTGGTGTCCGACGAGTACTTCTGGAACGCGCTGGTCAACACGTTCGGCATCTTCGCCCTGTCGACCATCCCGCAGTTGTTGCTCGCCCTCTTCCTGGCGAACCTGCTCAACCGGACCTTCCTGCGCGCCAAGACCTTCTTCCGGATGGCCATCTTCATGCCGAACGTGGTGTCGGTGGCGGCGGTCGCGATCGTCTTCGGGATGCTGTTCCAGCGGGAGTTCGGCCTGTTCAACTGGCTGCTCAGCTTCGTCGGTGTCGACCCGGTCGACTGGGACGGGCACCGGTGGAGCTCCTGGACGGCCATCTCCTCCATGGTCAACTGGCGGTGGACCGGGTACAACACCCTGATCCTGCTCGCCGGCATGCAGGCGATCCCGAAGGACCTCTACGAGGCCGCGGAGATCGACGGCGCCAGTCCGTGGCGACAGTTCTGGCAGATCACCCTGCCCATGCTCAAGCCCACCTTCATCTTCGTGGTCATCCTGTCCACGATCGGCGGGATGCAGCTCTTCACCGAGCCGCTGCTCTTCGGCAACGGCAACATCATCGGCGGCAACCAGCGGGAGTTCCAGACGCTGGCCATGTACATGTACGAGATGGGCATCGTGAACCTGAACAGCGCCGGCTACGGAGCCGCGGTGGCCTGGGCGATCTTCATGATCATCATCGTGGTGTCGCTGTTCAACTTCCTACTCGTCCGCCGCTCGGCGAAGTGAGGAGAGATCGATGATCTCGGCTTCCCAGCGCCTGTGGCGCACCAGCCCGCTGACCTACGTGGCGCTCGTCCTGGCGGCGCTGCTGTCGATCTACCCGTTCTACTACATGCTGGTGATCGGCACCCGCAGCCTGGACAACATCAACGACGTGCCACCCCCGCTGACTCCCGGCGGCGCGTTCGGTGACAACTTCGGGCGGGTGCTCGACAACGACGCCGCCAACTTCCTCACCGGCATGATGAACTCGATCATCGTCTCCTCGGTGGTCACCGTCTCGGTGGTGCTCACCGGTTCGCTGGCCGGGTTCGCCTTCGCCAAGCTGAAGTTCCGCGGCAGCAACATCCTCCTGCTGGCGATCATCGTCACCCTGATGATCCCGACCCAGATGGGGCTCATCCCGCTCTGGGGCATGATGCAGGACCTCGGGTGGTACGACACCCTCTACGCGGTCACCGTGCCGTTCCTGGTCACCGCCTTCGGCGTGTTCATGATGCGGCAGTACGCCAGCCAGGCGATCTCCGACGAGCTGATCGAGGCCGGCCGGGTCGACGGGGCGAGCACGTTCCGGATCTACTGGAGCATCGTGCTGCCCGCGCTGCGGCCCGCCGCCGGCGTCCTCGGTCTGCTGACCTTCATGGAGACCTGGAACTCGTTCCTCTGGCCGTACGCCATCCTCACCCCGGAGAACCCGACCCTGCAGGTCTCGCTCTCCTTCCTCTCGTACGCCTACTACACCGACTACTCCCAGGTGTTCGCCGCCACGGCGATCGGCACCATCCCCCTGGTGATCGTTTTCCTCGTGTTCGGCCGCCAGATCATTGGCGGGATCATGGAAGGTGCCGTCAAGTCGTGAGCAACCCCGCCAGCCCACCCGCCGTCGACGTCCTCGACGAGCGCCCGGGGCTGACCTTTCCACCCGGATTCCTCTGGGGGGCCGCGACGGCGGCGTACCAGATCGAGGGGGCGGCGGCCGAGGACGGCCGCGCCCCGTCGATCTGGGACACCTTCAGCCACACCGAGGGCCGGGTCGTCGCCGGGCACACCGGTGACGTGGCGTGCGACCACTACCACCGCCTCGGTGAGGACGTCGCGCTGATGGCCGAGCTGGGCCTGAAGTCGTACCGTTTCTCGGTCTCCTGGTCGCGGGTGCAGCCCGCCGGCAGCGGCGCGGTCAACCCCCAGGGGTTGGACTTCTACCGCCGGCTGGTCGACGAGCTGTTGGCCAACGGCATCGAGCCGTGGCTCACCCTCTACCACTGGGATCTGCCGCAGCCGCTGGAGGACGCCGGCGGCTGGCCGGCCCGGGACACCGCGGCCCGCTTCGCCGACTACACGACGGTGATGGCCGACGCGCTCGGTGACCGGGTGCGCTACTGGACCACGCTGAACGAGCCGTGGTGCTCGGCGTTCCTCGGCTACGGCTCCGGGGTGCACGCCCCCGGCCGCACCAACGGAGCGGACGCGGTGCGCGCCGGTCACCACCTGATGCTCGGGCACGGCCTGGCCGTGCAGGCGCTGCGGGCCGCCCGGCCGACCGCCGAGGTGGGCGTGACCGTCAACCTCTACCCGGTCGACCCGGCCAGCGACACCCCCGCCGACCGCGACGCCGCCCGGCGGATCGACGGGTTGGCCAACCGGTTCTTCCTGGACCCGCTGCTGCGCGGGTCGTACCCGGAGGACCTGGTTGCCGACCTCAGCACGGTGACCGACTTCGACCACGTGCGCGACGGCGACCTGGCGACCATCTCCACGCCGTTGGACCTGGTCGGGGTCAACTACTACAGCCGGCACGTCGTCGCCGCGCCGGTCGAGGGCGTCCCGGCCGACCCGGCCCCCTCGTGCTGGCCGGGCAGCGAGGACGTCCGGTTCGTCAGCCGCGGCGTCCCGGTCACCGACATGGGCTGGGAGATCGACGCCCCGGGCCTGACCGAGACGCTGCGTCGGGTGCACGGCTACACCGAGCTGCCGTTGTACGTCACCGAGAACGGTTCCGCGTTCGTCGACTCGGTGGTCGACGGGCAGGTCGACGACGTCGATCGGTTGGCCTACTTCGACGCCCACCTGCGCGCCGCCCACGAGGCGATCGACGCCGGGGTGCCGCTGCGGGGATACTTTGCCTGGTCGTTGATGGATAATTTCGAATGGGCCTGGGGTTACACCAAGCGGTTTGGCATGATCCACGTCGACTACGACAGCCAGGTCCGCACCCCCAAGTCCAGCGCCAAGTGGTACGCCTCGGTGATCCGGCGCAACGGTCTGGCCGCACAATAGGCTCGGGCCAGCCATCAGGACGGCCCCGGCGTCCACCTCCCGCAGGTGGCGCCGGGTCCGCCCGCCGTCGGAGGAGCAGACGATGACAACGCAGCGCACCCGGTCGCTCGGGCGCCCGACCCTCGACGCGGTCGCGGCGCGTGCCGGCGTCGGTCGGGGCACGGTCTCCCGCGTGGTCAACGGCTCGCCCCAGGTCAGCCCGGAGGCCCGGGCCGCGGTCCAACAGGCCATCGCCGAGCTGGGGTACGTGCCGAACCGGGCCGCCCGCGCGCTCGTCACCCAGCGGACCGACTCGGTCGCGCTGGTGGTCTCCGAATCCGGCGAGCGGGTCTTCACCGAGCCGTTCTTCGCCTCGATCGTGCGGGGGATCAGCTCCGGGCTGCTGGAGACGCCGATGCAGCTCTGGCTGGCCATGGCCCAGTCGCCGGTGGAGCGGGAGCGGGTCGAGCACCACCTCACCAACCAGCACGTCGACGGCGTCCTGCTGCTGTCGTTGCACGACTCCGACCCGCTGCCGACGCTGCTGGAGGAGCGCGGCCTGCCCGCCGTGCTCGGCGGTCGGCCCGCCCGGATGCTCCAACCCGGCGCCCAACCGGCCTGGTTCGTCGACGTGGACAACGTTGGCGGGGCCCGGCAGGCGGTGGAGTACCTGACGGGGCAGGGGCGGCGACGCGTCGCCACCATCGCCGGTCCGCAGGACATGGGCGCCGGTCTGGCCCGGTTGGCCGGCTACACCGAGGCGGTCAAGGCCACCGGGGCCCGCGTCAACCCGGACCTGATCGCGTACGGCGACTTCAGCGAGGGCCGCGGCGCGGCCGGCATGCGTCGGCTGCTGGACGTCTGCCCCGACCAGGACGCGGTGTTCGTCGCCTCCGACCTGATGGCGTTCGGCGCGCTGCGGACCCTGCGCGAGGCCGGCCGGCGGGTGCCACGGGACGTCGCGGTGATCGGCTTCGACGACGCGACGATCGCCCGTCAGGCGGAGCCGCCGCTGACCACCGTTTTCCAGCCGGTGGAGGAGATGGGCCGGCAGATGGCCCGCCTGCTGGTGGCCCGGATCCGTGGCGAGGAGCTACCCGCCTCCCACATCCTCCTGGACACTCAACTGGTCCACCGAGCCTCCGCCTAACCCCACGCCCCCAGGACCCCGCACAGCGCGCACCCCGCACCCCGCGCCCCGCACAGCGCGCGCCCCGCGCGCGTCGATCATGAGGTTGGCCTGGACATTCCCGGCATCTCGACTCGCCAACCTCATGATCAAGAAGGCCGACAGGGCAAGATCGTGCTCGATCCTGGATCGAGTGGCCTCCCGGCGACCGCACACCACTACATCCAGGATCGAGCGCGATCTTCAGGTGTCGGGGCGTGCGGCGCGTGCGGGCGGGTTGCGCGGGGCGTGCGGGCGGGGCGTGCGGCGTGCGGGGCCGCGGTGGGCGTGCGCGGGGCGGGTGAGTGGGGCAGGGTTGGTGCCCGGCGGTCAGGCGGAGGTGGGGGCCCAGCGGCGGAGTTCGCGCTTGGCCAGGGAGTTGCGGTGAACCTCGTCGGGGCCGTCGGCGAGGCGCAGGGTGCGGGTCTGCGCCCAGAGGGCGGCCAGTGGGGTGTCCTGGCTGACGCCGGCGCCGCCGTACCCCTGGATGGCCTTGTCGATCACCCACTCCGCCATCGCTGGAGTGCCGATCTTGATGGCCTGGATCTCGGTGTGCGCGCCCTTGTTGCCGACGGTGTCCATCAGCCACGCCGTCTTGAGCACCAGCAGCCGGGCCTGCTCGATGCGGACCCGGGACTCGGCGATCCACTCCCGCACGACGCCCTGCTCCGCCAGGGGCCGGCCGAACGCGATCCGGTCGTTGGCCCGGCGGCAGAGCAGCTCCAGTGCCCGTTCGGCCATCCCGATCAGTCGCATGCAGTGGTGGATGCGGCCCGGGCCGAGGCGGGCCTGCGCGATGGCGAAGCCGGTGCCCTCGGCGCCGATCAGGTTCTCCGCCGGCACCCGGACGTCGGTGAAGTCGATCTCGGCGTGCCCGCCGTGGGAGCCGTCGGTGTAGCCGAAGACGGTCATCCCCCGGCGCACCGTCACACCGGGGGTGTCCCGGGGGACCAGCACCATGCTCTGCTGGCGGTGCCGGTCCGCGGTGGGGTCGGTCTTGCCCATCACGATGAAGATCTCGCAGCGCGGGTCCATCGCGCCCGACGACCACCACTTCCGTCCGTTGATCACGTACTCGTCGCCGTCGCGGGTGATCCGGGTGGCGATGTTGGTGGCGTCGGAGGAGGCGACGTCCGGCTCGGTCATGCAGAACGCCGAGCGGATCTCACCCTCCAGCAGCGGCATCAGCCAGCGCTGCCGCTGCGTCTCCGAGCCGAACTCGGCCAGCAGCTCCATGTTGCCGGTGTCCGGTGCCGCGCAGTTGACCGCCTCGGGCGCGAGGTGCGGGCTGCGCCCGGTCAGCTCGGCCAGGGGAGCGTACTGGAGGTTGGTCAGGCCGGCGCCGTAGCGCGGGTCGGGCAGGAAGAGGTTCCACAGGCCGCGCTTGCGGGCCTCCGCCTTCAGCTCGGCCAACACCGGGGTACGCGACCACGGGTCCCCGGCGGCCACCTGCTCGGCGTGCACGGGCTCGGCCGGGTAGACGTGTTCGGTCAGGAACCGGGTCAGCTCGTCGCGCAGCTCCTCGGTCCGGCTGTCGTATGAGAAGTCCATCACCGCTCCCTGGCGGCGGTCAGCCCGTGTGCGACCAGCGGTGCCACCATCTCGCCGATCCGGTCGAAGCCCTCGCCGAGCGTCTGCCCGAGCGTGTGGCGGTAGTGGATGCCCTCGCAGATGACAGCGAGTTTGAAACAGCCCAGCGCCACGTGCCAGTGCAGTGGCCCGACGTCGACGTCGCTGCGCCCGGCGTACCGGTCGATCAGCTCGCCGCCGGTGGGGAAGCCGGCGCGCGGGCCGAGCCCGTCCGCGACGGGGTTGCCCTCGGCGGTGTCGCTGCCGCCGAGCACGTCCCAGTACGTCAGCAGCAGCCCCAGGTCGGCGAGGGGGTCGCCGAGGGTGGCCATCTCCCAGTCGAGCACCGCGTGCACGGCGACGGGGTCGGCCGAGGCGAGGAGGTTGTCGAGGCGGTAGTCGCCGTGCACGATCCGGCCGGCGTTCGCACCCTCCGGGGCGGTCGCCGCGAGCAGGTCACGCAGCTCGTCGATGCCGGCCAGCGGGCGGCTGCGGGAGCGGTCGAGCTGACCGGCCCACCGGCGCACCTGCCGGGCCAGGTAGCCCTCGGGGCGGCCGAAGTCAGCCAACCCGACGGCGGACGGTTCGACGCTGTGCAGCGCGGCGAGGGTGTCCATCATCGCCATGGCGAGGTCGTGGCGTCGTTCGTCGCCCAGCGGGTCGGTCTGCGCGCGGGTGCGGAACACCTCGCCGGGCATCCGTTCCATCAGGTAGAACGGTGCGCCGATGACGTCCGGGTCGGTGCAGAGCAGCAGCGCGCCCGGCACCGGCACCTCGGTCGGCGCGAGCGCCGAGATGACCCGGAACTCGCGCCCCATGTCGTGCGCGGTGGCCAGCACGTGCCCCAGCGGGGGGCGGCGCAGCACTACCTCGCGGTCGCCGAGGCGCAGCAGGTAGGTGAGGTTGGACTTGCCGCCGGCGATCAGCTGGGCGCGCAACGGCCCGACGAGCAGCTCGGGTCGGTGCTTGGCCAGGTGGTCGGCGAGACGGTCCAGGGGCAGACCCGCGGGTGAGGTGGGGACGGCCTCCGGCCGCGACGCATCGACGGCCGGATCACTCATCCGACCAGTTGATGGCAGCCCGTTCACGTTGTCAAGGTCAGATTCACCGCACGTCTCGTCGGGAGGGCTTCGGCCACGCGGGCCAGCGCCGCCGCCGGGGCGTCTCAAGGGGAACAATCCACGCCTTTCATGGGAATTGCCCCGATATGGTCTTGATGGTGGGCCGCGGAGGCGGTCCCCGGAGCGACGGGGGTCAATCGTGGTGAAGGCGAGCGGGGGCACGACGACGGTGGGTGAGCTGTTGCTCAGCCGGCTCTACGACCTCGGGGTGCGCCATGTCTTCGGGTTGCCAGGCGACTACAACATGGATTTCCTCGACCAGATCGAGGCGTTCGACGGGATCGAGTGGGTCGGCAGCTGCAACGAGCTCAACGCCGGCTTCAGCGCCGACGGGTATGCCCGCCTCGCCGGCGTCGGAGCGATCCTCACGACGTTCGGTCCCGGTGAGCTGTCGGCGGTCAACGCGCTGGCCGGGGCCATGGCGGAGTCGGTACCCATCGTCTCGATCGTCGGCGGTCCGACCGAGGAGATCATGCGACAGCACACCTCCATGCACCACTCGCTCGCCGACGGCGATTTCGACCACTGGGTACGGGTGGCGCGAGAGGTGACTGTCGCCCAGACCTCGCTGACCCCGCAGAACGCCCTGGGGGAGGTCGACCGGGTGCTCACCGAGTGCTGGTCGCAGCAGCGTCCGGTCTACGTCCGGATGCCCGGCGACGTGGCCCACGCCGAGATCGCCCGGCCGGGGCGACGGTTCACCCGCCCCGAGCCGGTCGTGGCGGCCGGGCAGCTCGACGCCTACGCCACGGCCGCCCGGCGGCTGCTCGACGGTGTCGAGCGGCCCGCCATGCTCGTCGGGAACCTGCCGATCCGCTTCCACCTCGGCGCCGCCGTCACGGTTATGGCCGCCGAACGGAACTGGCCGGTCGCCGCGCAGTCGCTGGGACGTGGACTGCTCGACGAGTCCGACCCCCACTACGTGGGCGTCTACAACGGCGGTGACAGCGTCGACGAGGTCCGCGCGGTCGTGGAGGGCGCGGACGCGCTCGTCTGTCTGGGCACCACGTTCTTCGACTGGGACGGCCTGTTCACCGCCGACATCACGGTGGACCGGGTCATCAGCCTGCACCGGGACGCCGCAGTCGTCGCGGGCACCCGCTTCGCCCCGGTGGCCCTGCCGGCGGCGCTGCGCTGCCTGCACGAGATCGCCCCGAACCGTACGGCGCAGTGGTCACGCGCGCCGCTGCTGGCGGCCGATCCGCCCGCACTCGACCCGTCGAACAACGAACCGATCCGGCAGGCCCGGCTCTGGCCGGCGATCCAGAGCATGCTGCGTGAGGGGGACATCTTCGTTCCGGAGACCGGCACCCCGTCCTTCGGCGCGGCGACGATGCGACTGCCCGCCGACGTCACGGTCGTGTGGCCGCCCATCTGGGGCTCGATCGGCTACGCCACCCCGGCCGCCTTCGGTGCCGGGGTGGCGGCACCGGATCGACGGACGGTGCTCGTGACCGGCGACGGATCTCTCCAACTGACAGTGCAGGAGATCAGCCGGATGCTCGCCACGAACCAACGTCCGGTCATCATCGTGGTCAACAACGGCGGTTACACGGTCGAACGGGCCGTCGACGGGCGGCACCAGCCGTACAACGACATCGACAACTGGCGGTACACCGAACTGCCCGCCGTGTTCGCACGAGAGCAGGGCTTCACCGCCCACGTGGCCCGTACCGAGGGTGAACTCGCGACCATCCTGGCCGGCATCGACGGACGGCCGGCCCAGTTGACACTCGTCGAGGTGGAGACCGACCCACTGGACCTGCCCACCGGAATGCCGCAGTGGGGTCGGGAGACGTCCGCCGCCGACTACCACGCGCAGCTCGCCTCCACGCCGGTCCTGCCCCTGGGTGGGCTGCCGTAGCGCCCCGGCCGGGCCCTTCGCCGGCCGTCAACCCGCAAATTTCCGCTCGGGACATGCCCCTGCAACAGGGACGAAATGGTCAACGACCAGGCTGTGACCAGCCTGCCGGCCGCCGCCGGCCGCCGAGCGGAGGGACAGACATGTTGCTGCGAGTTCGGGTCACCCTGCCGGACCGTCCGGGCACCCTCGGCCAGGTCGCCCGCACGCTCGGCGTCTCCGGCGCGGACATCGTCCAGGTGGTGGTCCTGGAGCGGCTCGGCGGGCGCGCGGTGGACGACTTCACTGTGGTCTGGCCTGGCGCCGCCCGGGTGGAGGGACTGTTGGCAGGGCTGGCGGCGATCCCCGGCGTCCGCGTGGACGGGGTGTGGCGGGCGATCGGCGCGCCCACCACCACCGGCCAGGACGCCGAGCTGCTGGCCCAGGTGGCGGCCAACCCGGCCGACGGGCTGGCCACCCTTGTCGACGCAGTGCCCGGTCTGCTGGCGGCCGACTGGGCGGTGGCGGCGGTGGTCCCGCTGGACTGGGCCTCGCGGTCCGGGGGTGGCCCCGGGGCGACCGTGGGGCACGCCAGTTGGCGGGCACCCGTACCGCTGCGGTTGCCCGAGGTGACGCCGCTGCGCGGCCGGTCCCTGACCACGGCGGACGGCACCCACCACGCGGTCGCGCCGTTCGGACGGGCCGGCCTGGTCCTGGTGGTGGCCCGGGAGCACAGCGACACGCTCAGCGCCGCCGCGTTCCACACCACCGAGGTGGATCGGCTCTCCCAGCTCGTCCGGGCCTGCGCGGTGATCCTCGGGGACCGGCTGGACCTGGTCGGCGTACCGCCGGTCACCGTCAATCCCTGAGCCGCCACCCACCGGGGTTGGGTGGTCGGCGAGGCCCGAACCTGTTGATCTAGCCTCTCCGGAATGGACCTGGCTTTCGATGGATATCGCTGGGAGGCAGCCGGCGGTGGCGCGATCCCGGCGGGCGCGGTACCGCACGGGTACGCGGCGGACGGTGAGCCCCTGTGGGTGTGCCGCGTCCGGATG
>NZ_JAGPXZ010000590.1:0-3968 GCF_018070305.1 Micromonospora sp. M51
CGTGGCGTGCAGCGGGAGCTGCGGCTGGTCAACGACCTCGCCACCCAGGGGCGCGACGCCGAGTGGGGTGACCTGAACGCCCTCACGCTGGTCGACGACCCGGCGCAGGTGCACGACCGACTGGCCGAGCTGACCGCCCGGTCCCGGGGGGACCTGGCCGCCCTCGCCGAGCGCTGCCCCCGCCAGGCGGACTACCTCAACCGGCAGATCTCCTTCACCGGCGGCTTCTACCAGCTGTCGGACTTCTGGGGGGTGCGTGATGAGTGACGGTGCCACCCGGGTGTTCGTCGACGCGGCGGCCGCGGCCGACCCGGTCGCCGACGCCGCCCGCGAGCTGATCGCCGGGCTCGGCCTGCGGCCGTGGGGGCAGGTCGCCGCCTCGGTGTACGAGACCGGCCGGCTGGTCGCCGTCGCTCCCTGGCTGACCGGGCACCACCAGCGGATCGCGTTCCTGGTGCGCAGCCAACGCCCGGACGGGGCGTGGGGCCCACCCGAGGGGTACGCGCTGGCGCCGACGCTGAGCGCCACCGACGCGTTGCTCGCCGCGCTGGCCGACGGCCGGACCGGAACGGAGCTGCTCGCCCCGGTGGCCGGTGGGCTCGGCGCGCTCGCCGACATGCTGCTCCGCGCCGACGCCCGGACGCTGCCGGACACCCCCGCGTTGGACCTCATCGTTCCGGCGCTGGTCGACACGATCAACGACCGGCTCGCCGGGCTGGAGCGGGCGGTCGCCGACCGGCTGCCCCGCCCGCCGTTGCCGCTGCCCGCCGGGTTGCACCGGGACCGGCTGCGCGCGGTGCGGTCCGCGGTGGCCGCCGGAGCGACGCTGCCACCGAAGGTGGCCCACTTCTACGAGCTGCTGGACGCGGTACCGGCCGACGCCGGCCCCACCCTCACCGCGGTTGGCGCCTCACCCGCGGCGACCGCGGCCTGGCTGACCGCCGTCGGTCCGGCCGCCGGCCCCGCCGCGCACGCCTTCCTGCGGACGTTGATCCGTGACGGGGGTGGCCCGGTGCCCTGCCCGGCACCGATCACCGTCTTCGAGCGAGCGTGGGTGCTGAGCGGCCTGCGCCGCGCCGGCATCGCCGTCAACCCGCCGGCCTCCGTGCTGGAGAGCCTGACCGCCGCCACCGCCGGCCAGGGCATCGCCACCGGTGACGGCCTGCCGACCGACGCCGACACCACGTCGGTGTCCCTCGACGCGTTGGCCCGGCTCGGCCATCCGGCGGACCCGGCCAGCCTGTGGGCGTACGAGACGGCCGACGGTTTCTGCACCTGGCCGGGGGAGGACGGCTTCTCGGTCACCACCAACGCCCACGTGCTGGACGCTTTCGGCCAGCACCTGACCCGGCACCCGGGCGCGGACGCGCGCTACCGCCGGGCCGTCGACCGGCTGAGCGGGGTGCTGGCCGGGCATCAGCGCGCGGACGGCGCCTGGCAGGACCGGTGGCACGCCTCGCCGTACTACGCCACTGCCTGTTGCGTCCTGGCGCTCGCCGAGTTCGGGCGCGGTGCGGCCGCCGCCGAGGCGGTGGACCGGGCTGCTGGCTGGGTGCTGAACAGCCAGCGCCCGGACGGCTCGTGGGGGCGGTGGGACGGCACCGCCGAGGAGACCGCGTACGCCCTGCAGGTGCTGTTGGCGGTGCCGACGACGGTGCCCCGGGTCGACGACGCGGTCGCCCGTGGGCACGCCTACCTGCACGAATCCGCCACCCGGGACCACCGTCCACTGTGGTATGGCAAGGAGCTGTACTGTCCGACAGTGATCGTTCGCGCGGCGGTGCTCGCCGCCTGCCGGTTGGCCACCGATCGGGTCTCCGGCGTGGACCGATCGGTGGTGGATTGCGGTTACCAGGCTACAAAAACAACAACTTGAGGGGTTGTGTGGACACTGCTAGCGTACGCAGAGCCTCAGCCCCGGATGCCCCACCGTGGTGGGACGTCGCCCCCTCTGATCATTCGTTGATGAGCTGAGTCAACGCCCGGCCTGGGACGGTTCAATGCGTTCTCGCGGTACGAGTATCCGCACCAAGGTTGTCGCCCTGCTGCTCTCCCTGGTCGCGCTGTGGATGTTCGCGGCCTGGGTGACCCTGCGCGACGGCTTCAACCTGCTCGGTGTCCAGGTGATCAACAGCAAGGTCTACGCGCCGACCGAGCCGTTGTTGCAGGAGCTCCAGTTGGAGCGGCGGCTGACCCAGGCGTACCTGAGCAACCCCGAGGCCGCGCAGCGGACGGCGCTCGAAGCCGAGCAGCGCAAGAGCGCGGGGCTGGCCGCCGACTTCGCCGACTCGGTGCGTGACTGGCAGGTCGACATCGCCGGCAGTTCCGCACTGGACACGCAGCTCGGTCTGACGATCGCTCAGGTCAACGCGTTGGAGCAGACCCGCGCCGAGGTGCTGGACCGCAAGATCGACCGGGTCGCCGCCGCCGAGGCGTACACCTCCGCGATCGAGTCGATCTTCCAGATCTACGACGTGACCGGCAGCCTGGACGACAAGCAGATCGCCGGCGAGGCGGCAGCCCTGATCCAGCTCAACCGGATGAAGGAGCTGATCTCCCAAGAGGACGCGCTGCTCAGCGGGCTCTTCGGCAACGGCCGGATGAGCGGGCCGGAGTACGCCCGCTACGTCAGCCTGGTCGCCGCCGAGCGGTTCCTCGGCGACGAGGTCCGGACCCGCCTCGCCGACGCCGACGAGCGCCGCTTCCGGCAGCTCGTCAGCGGGGAGGCGTTCACCAGACTGCGCGCCGTACAGGACAGCATCATCCGCGAGGGCCGGCCGTCGACCCAGCTACCGATCGGCGCCGAGCAGTGGCGGGGCACCGTCGAGCCGGCGTTGACCGAGGTGAACGACGCCGTCACCGCCGGCGGTGAGGGCATCGTTGATCGAGCCACCGGCGTGGCCGTGATGGTCGTCGTCCGACTGGTGCTCGCCACCGGTCTGGGTCTGCTCGCCGTCATCGCCTCCGTCGTCATCTCGATCACCACCGCGCGGAACCTGCTGCGCCAGCTGGACCGGCTGCGGGAGGCCGCCTGGCAGCTCGCCGACGAACGGCTGCCCCGGGTGGTGGAGCGGCTCGGGCGCGGCGAGGAGGTCGACGTGGCCACCGAGGCGCCCCCGCTGGAATTCGGCACCGACGAGATCGGGCAGGTCGGTAAGGCGTTCAACGCCGTTCAGGAGACCGCGCTGCGGACCGCCGTCGAGCAGGCCGACCTGCGTCGCAACGTCCGCGAGGTCTTCCTCAGCCTGGCCCGACGCACGCAGGCACTCGTACACCGTCAGCTCACCCTGCTCGACGCGATGGAGCGCCGCGAACACGACGCGGAGGAGCTGGAGGACCTGTTCCGGGTCGACCACCTGGCCACCCGGATGCGGCGCAACGCGGAAAACCTGATCGTGCTCTCCGGCTCCACCCCCGGTCGGGCCTGGCGGCGCAACGTCCCGATGGTCGACGTGGTGCGCGGCGCCGTGGCCGAGGTGGAGGACTACACCCGGGTCAACGTGCTGCCGCTCGGGCCGGTCTCGCTCGCCGGCCGCGCGGTCGGCGACGGCATCCACCTGCTGGCCGAGCTGATCGAGAACGGCCTGTCGTTCTCCCCGCCACACACGACCGTCGAGGTCCGCGGCCAGCTGGTCTCCAACGGGTTCGCCCTCGAGATCGAGGACCGGGGCCTCGGCATGAGCGAGGAGGACCTGGCCGCGGCGAACCACCGGATCGTCGACCAGTCCGAGCTGAACCTCGCCAACGCCGCCCGCCTCGGGCTCTACGTGGTGAGCCGGCTGACCGAACGGCACGGCGTGCGGGTCCGGCTCAAGGAGTCCGCGTACGGGGGCACCACGGCGGTCGTGCTGATCCCGCTGGAGCTGGTCACCGAGGCCGACGCCTCCCCGGAGGACTCGGGCTCGTTCCGGCCCGGTTCGGCCATCCCGATGCCGTCGACGCCGGCCACGGAGAGCGGCAGCCCAACC
>NZ_JAGPXZ010000591.1:0-3968 GCF_018070305.1 Micromonospora sp. M51
CGGCGGCGGCTCGTGAGCCGTTCCGGCGTACGCCGGGTGACCTGGCGGGCGCTGCGGGCCCGACGACGGGCGCTCGCCGGGCTCGGCGGCTGGTCGCTTGTCGAGTCGCTGCCCGCGCTGCTCGCCGGCTATCTGGTCGCCCGCGCCGTCGACGAGGGCTTCCTGGCCGGACGTCCGCTCAACGGCCTGGCCTGGTTGGGGGTCCTCGCGGTGGCCGTGCTGGTGGGCGCGGCGGCCACCGGTCGGACGTACCGGAGCCTCGGCGCCGTGGTCGAGCCGTTCCGTGACGAGGTGGCCGCCCAGGTGGTCCGGGGTGCGCTGGGCGACGCCACCCGGGCGGGTGGCCGCCCGGACAGCGCCGCCGTGACCCGGCTGACCCACCAGATGGAGATCGTCCGCGACACCTTCGCCGGTCTGCTGATGGTGACCCGTGGTTTCCTCTTCTCGGCGGGCGCCGCCCTGCTCGGCCTTCGCGGCGCTGCCGGCGATGGTCACCCACCAGCGTGCGTACGTCCGGGCCGGTGAGCAGCTCGGCCAGTCGGCGGCGACCGCGCTGGCCGGTCACCGCGACGTGCTGGCCTGCGGCGCCCAGACCCGCGTGACGGCCGAGGTGGCCCGTTGGGTGTCGGCGCAGGCCGCCACCGAACGCATGCTCGCCCGGATGGCGGCGATCCGCAGCCTCAGCCTCGGCATCGGCGGCTGGCTGCCCCTGCTGGTGCTGATGGTGGCCGCCCCGTGGCTGGTCGAGCGTGGTCTCACCGCCGGCGCGGTGCTGGGTGCGCTGATCTACGTCTCCACCGGGTTGCAACCCGCTCTGCACACACTGGTGCAGGGTCTCGGCGGCGGCGGGCTGCGCTACGTGGTCACACTGGAGAACATCCTGCGCACCTATCCGGTGTCCGACGACCAGCGCCCGCCGGCCCCCGCCGACCGGACACCCCACCGCCGGCCGCCCACCGCCCCCGGCGGACGGTCACCAACCGTCGAGGTCCGGGGACTGACCTTCGCCTACGGTCCGCGCGCCCGACCCGTCCTGCGGAACTTCTCGCTGACACTGGCCGACCAGGACCATCTCGCCGTGGTGGGGCCCAGCGGCGCCGGCAAGTCCACACTGGCCGCCCTGATGGCCGGTCTGGTGGCTCCGCAGGCGGGCACTGTCCACCTGGCCGGCGCGCCGGTCACCGCTGTCGATCCGGTCGGCCTCGCCCGGATGCGCGTGCTGGTACCCCAGGAGGCGTACGTGTTCACCGGCAGTCTCGCCGACAACCTCCGCTACCTGCGGCCGGACGCCGACGAGCACACGCTGGACGTCGCCCTCGACGCGCTCGGCGCGCGTCCGCTGGCCGCTCGCCTGGGTGGCCTGAGCGCGCCGGTCACGCCGGCCCTGCTCTCCGCGGGCGAGCGGCAACTCATCGCGGCGGTCCGGGCCTGGCTGGCACCCGCCCCGCTGGTGCTCCTCGACGAGGCGACCTGCCACCTGGATCCGGCGCTGGAAGCGACGGTCGAGGCCGCCTTCGCCCGGCGGCCCGGCAGCCTCGTGGTCATCGCACACCGGATCAGTTCCGCGCTGCGGGCTGATCGGGTGCTGGTCCTCGATGGCGACGAGCCCCTGCTGGGCACGCACGAACAGTTGATGGCCCGCTCGGCCACCTACCGGATGCTCGTCGGCTGCTGGGACGACCCGGTGGTGCCGTCCCGGGCGACGTCGGCGCGGCCGGGCTGAACCCCGCCCGTCAGCGCCGACGCGCTGGTCAGATCCACCCCGCCTCGCCCGCCATCCGCACGGCCTCCACCCGGGTACGGGCACCCACCTTGCGGGCGATCCGACCGAGATGGTTACGGACGGTGCCGCGGGTGAGCCCGAGCGACGCCGCCACCTCAGCGACCGGCGCTCCCGCAGCCGTCAGCCTCAGCACCTCCGTCTCGCGGCTGGTCAGTGGGCCGTCCGAGCGCAGCGCCGCGACGACGAGATCCGCGTCCAGCACGGGTTCCCGGCGGGCGAGCCGGCGGATGCCGTCGATGACCCGGTGCGGGGCGGCGTCGTTGCGCAGGATGCCGACCGCCCTGGTCGGGCAGAGCATGCCTCGCAGTCGCCGCGCCCGGTGCGGGTGAGCCAGCAACAGCAGGGGGCACCCACCGAGGCGGCCGGGATCGATTCCCTCGACGAAGTCGAGGTCGGCCACCACCACGTCGGGGCGTTGGGTGTGAACGGCAGCGGAGACCGCATCACCGCGATCCACCTCCGCCACGACGCGGATGTCCTCCTCGGCGGCGAGGACGAACGACAGCGCGCCCAACACCAGGGCGCCGTCCAGGGCGAGCAGGGTACGGATCACGATGGACCTTCCTGCACTCCGGTAGTGATCACTCAACGTCAACATTCAAACACGGGTCCGGTGGGTCCGCACGGTGACGGGGCGGGTCCGGACTGTCTCCACCGGACCCGCCCCGACGGCTACAGCCAGCCGTTACGCCGCGCGCGCGACACCGCCTCCAACCGGTTGCGGGCGCCGGTCTTGCGCAGGATCACCGACAGGTGATTGCGCACCGTTCCGTGCGCCAGGTAGAGGCGGACGGCGATCTCCTTGAGGGGCAGGCCTTCGGCGGCCATCCGCAGCACGTCCATCTCCCGAGGCGTCAACGGCATCTCGGTGGGACTCAGCGCCGCCACCGCCGCGCTCGGATCGATCGCCCGCTCCCCGGCCGCGAGGGCGCGGATCGCCCGCACCAACTCGGCCAGCGAGCTGTCCTTCCCGACCAGACCCCGTGCGCCGGCCGCCAGCGCCGCCTCCACCAGGGCTGGGCTCCACCGAGGGCTCATCGCCAGCACGGCGGCCTCCGGCGCCTCGACGTCGATGCGGGCGACCACCTCCACCGGGTCGGGCAGCTCCGGCGTCAGCGCCAGCACCACCACCTGTGGCCGGCACCGCCGAACCACTGTCAACAGCTCGCCGACACCCTCGACGTCGGCGACCACCTCCATGTCCTCCTCTCGTGACAGCGCGGCGCAGAGCGCCCCGCGAAGCAGACCCATGTCCTCGGCGACAACAACGTGGATCACCACGTCTTCTCCGATCTCAGGTACGCGTCACGGCGGCCACCGATCCCGGAGCGTCCACGGGTTGATCAGGGCGGTCGTGCGCGACAGACGGGCAGGCAGCGGCCCGCGGCGCCGTCGGTGTGGACGGGCGCGGGCACCGATCGACCGGCCGGCGGGTGGAGCGGGCCGTGGGGCCCGCCACCGAGGTCGGTCGACCCGACCTCAGCCCGGGCGGGCGATCGCCGCCGGAGTGCGGCTCTCGACCAGGAGCGGCACGAGATCGCCGGGCTGCGCGGCACCGCTGTGCGACTGCCGGTCCACCGGCCGGGCCAGCCCCGGCCCGGGTTTCGATCGGTCGTCGACACCGGCGGCGTCCTGGTCGACGGGCATGACGGGTTGGCCCGAGAATTCGCTCGCGGCGTCCACCGGCTCCCGTGGCGCGGCCCGGTGCCCCGTCGTCGAGGCGGTGGGCGGTGCGGGGCCGACGACAGACATTTGCGCTGGCGCGGCCGGTGTCGGCGGCGCCGCGGCGGGCGCGGGGGGCACCGGCGAATCCGCCGGTGGCGTCGGGACTGTCGGTACGGGAGCCGGGTCGGTCACCGCGACCGCACCCGCCCCGAGCGCCGGCGGAACGGGCGTCGGAGGTGTCGCCGCGGGAACGACCACCGTGTCGAGAGCCGGTGGTAGCACGGCGTCGACGACGTGCAGGAGCGCCGTGACGAGGGGGCGGATCGGCACGGCGTGGACGATGTCGACGACGTACGGCAGCGGGGCGGTGATCAGGCCCACCACCGGCGAATCACCTGGCACGTACAGCGTGGGCAGGTCGGGGACGGCGGTGGCCGGCAGGTCGGGGACGGCGGTGGCCGGCGGTCGCGGTGCGCCAGCGGCAGAGCGCGGCGGCTCGGTACGATGAGCTGCCCGATGG
>NZ_JAGPXZ010000592.1:0-3954 GCF_018070305.1 Micromonospora sp. M51
CCTGATCGCCGGCGTCGGCGGCGGCGGGGTGTCGCCCCGCAGCATCGTGCTCACCGGCACCGCCGGCCTGGTGGCCGGCGCGATCTCGATGGGGCTCGGCGAGTACACCAGCGTGCGCTCCGCCAACGAGCAGGTCGCCGCCGAGGTGGCGAAGGAGCGCCGGGAGTTGGAACGGCACCCCGAGGCGGAGGCCCGGGAGCTGGCCGACGCGTGGGTGGCCCGGGGTCTGCCCCGGGACCTCGCGACCCAGGTCGCCGAGGCGGTGCGGCGCGACCCGGAGGAGGCGCTGCGGGTGCACGTCCGCGAGGAGTTGGGCGTCGACCCCGACGACCAGCCCAGCCCGTGGGCCGCGGCGATCTCGTCGTTCCTGTTCTTCTCGATCGGCGCGCTGGTTCCGCTGTTGCCGTACCTGCTCGGCGCCACCGAACTCTGGCTGACCCTCGCGGTCGGCGGGCTGGGGTTGTTCGTCGCCGGTGCCGTGGTGGCCCGCTTCACCAACCGTCCGTGGTGGACCAGTGGGCTGCGCCAGCTGCTGCTGGGTGCCGCAGCGGCCGGCGCCACCTATCTGATCGGCGCGCTGATCGGTGTGTCGGGCGGGCTGTGACGCGCGTCAGGTGCTGAGCAGCTCGTCGATGGTGCCGTCGACGGCGCGGCCCCGGGCGGCCAGCTCCTCGGCCTGCCGGGCCAGCACCACACCCACCTCGGTCATGTCCGCGCCGGCCAGACCGGTGCGGCGTACCGCGTCACCCGGATCACGGAAGTAGGTGCGACTCAGCAGGCCGGTCACCGTGGCCGCCGCCAACCGGGCCTCACCGAGCATCAGCAGAGCCTGATCGGTCTCGTACCACTCGGCGAGCCGGGCCGCCCGGGAGTGCGCCGCGCTGCCCCGGTACCACGCCTGCCGGGCTGCGGAGCTGAACTCCGCCGGACGGGCCCGGGCCAGCCGGCCCAGATGTTCGTCGCGCAGCGTCCGCAACCAACCCGTCGGATCGTGCAACGCCTGCGTGGTGACGTACCGGTCGGCGGTCAGCGGCCACAGCGGGGTGAGCACCCGGGCCTGGGCCAGGTAGTCGTCGGCGGCGGCCACGGTCAGGTCGACGAGCACCCCGTCCACCCGCCGGGTCGCCGGTGGCGGGCCGGTCCCGGGTCGGTAGGTGACCACCAGCATGCCCGCCTCGCGGTCCCCACCGCCGTCGTCGTCACCGTGCGCCAGTGGCCCGTGCACCGCGATCGCGAGCACGTCGGCCGGGAACCGCCGCTGGACGGCCTCGGCGACCCGCTCCGCGACCGTCCACCGTCGGTCGTCGAGGCCCCGGTCGACACTGGCCTGTTCACTCACGGGTCCGCCTTTCGCTACCGAACGTCAGCCTAGCCAGCCGACGGCGGACCGTCGGGCGCGCCGCGCCCGGTCGGGGCCAGCCGGAAGATGTGGATCTCCCGGTCGCCGGCCCGCTGCACGTACGTCCGGTACGCGGGCCACTCGGTGACCAGCAGCTGCCACAACCGGTCCCGTTCGGCGCCGGTCGCCCGCTCGGCCCGCACCGCGACCCGCCGGCCCTTCACGTCCACCTCGGCGGCGGGATCGGCGAGCAGGTTCATCGCCCAACCGGGGTGGTGCGTCTGCCCCCAGTTGGAGCCGATCACGACGTACGCGTCGCCGTCGGGCACGTAGACGAGCGGATTGCTGCGCGGCTTGCCGGAGCGGCGGCCGGTCGTGGTGATCACCAGGGACGGGATCAGGCCGAGCGCTACCACCCGGCCCCGGGTGAGGCGACCGACCACCCGATCGGCGGGGACCAACAGCCGTGCGGCCGCGCCGAACCAACGATGATGACCGAGCCGACGGGTGACTCTTCCCAGCACTGACACGCCGATCAGTCTGCCGGCTGCCCGGCCCCGACGGCACCCCTGAGCGGTCCCCTTTCGATCGCCGGCGGATCAGTCAGTCCAGCCGCCGCTCGATCGGCAGTCGGGCCCTGGTGAACAGGCCCGCCCCGAGCATCGCCACCACCGGCACCAGCACCAGGATCCCGAGCGCGGGCCACGGCACCAGGAAGGGGTACGGGTCGGACACCGGCCAGTCGGTGGCGTACTGCCGGTTCACCGAGACCAGCACGATAGCGGCGGTGCCGAGGCCGGCCACGATGCCGAGCACCGACCCGAGACCGGCGATGACCCCGGCCTGGCAGATCGCCAGCAGCCGGCGTACCGCCGGGGCCGCGCCGACGGCCGCGAGGGTGGTCAGCTCGGCGCGCCCCTCGGCGGCGGCGAGCGCGGTGGCGATCCCCGCCGCCCCCACGGTGATCAACCCGGCCGCGGCCGCGAGCAGGAGAAGCAACGGTGAGACGTCGCGTGGCGCGCCGCCGTACTCCACCATCAGCGAGAACGTCCCGAAGGGCCGTATGGCGGCGGTGAACCGTGCCTGTTGCTCCTCGTCGGGCGGGGTCGTGGTGCCGATCACCCAGCCGGTCGGAGACCAGGTCAGGTCGAGTTGCCGGGCGGCGGCGGCGGAGAGCAGCAGACGGGGCTGGCCGGTCGCCCGGGGCAGCGCGTACCCCGGAAGGTCGCGGACCGTGATCGGACGGTTTGGCTCGCCCCCCACGTCGCCGACCCGGACGGTCACCAGTCCGTCGTGCAGGTAGCGCGGGTCGGTCACCACCACGCCACCGGCGCGCAGGACGGCCGTGGCGGCGGCGGTCGTCGCCGGGTCCACGCCGGTGAGCAGGGGGAGCGCGGTCCCGTCGTCGACTCCGGTTTCCACGTAGCCGCCGAAGTAGTCCGCCTCGCGGATCTGGCAGCGGGGGTCGGCGCGGGCCTGCTGGCGCTGCGCCGCGGGGAGTTGGACGCCGGGCTGCCAGGGGCAGGCCCGGGTCAGCGGAAGCACTGGTGTGACATCGCAGTAGCCGGTGGGCCCTGCCCCGCAGGCCGGTGTCTGCACCTGGGCGACCGCGCCGACGCCGAACTGGGTGCGGGCCGCGTCGGTGATCTGGGCCAGCGTGGGCTGCCCGGCCGATCCGATCGGGTTGACCATCACGTGGCCGGTCGGCAGCGCCGGCCGGTAGGCGCGCGCGTCGCGGGCGACGTCGCTGGCGAGGTATCCGCCGAGGGCGACGCTGCTGGCGACGGCGGCCATCACGGCGCAGATGGCAGGTGCCGCGGCGGCCCGGTTGCGGCTGGCGTCGCGCAGCGCGATCCGTGGTGCCAGCGGCAACACCCGGCCCAGGCGGGCGAGCGCCCCGAGCAGCGTGGGCGTGCAGCAGACCAGGCCCAACTCGCCGAGAATCAGCCCGGTGAGAACCACCGCCGGGGACGTCTGGGTGGCCCCGAACGCCGCCAGCCCCGCCCCGCCGACCACCAGCGTCAGTCCGAGAACCAACCACCGGCCCTGGGATTTCGCCGGGGTGCGTCGCCCGGCGAGCCCGGCGCTGACGTCCTGCCGGGCGGCGGTCCAGGCCGGCGCCAGCGCGGCGAGCACCCCGGCCAGCACCGCGACACCACCGAGCAGGACCAGCGCGCTCGGCCAGCAGCGGTAGCCACCGAAACGGGCGCTGAAGACGTACTGCTCCATCAGCGGGCGACCGGCGAACGCCGCGCCGACGCCGACCAGCAGGCCGGCAGCGGCCCCCAGCACGCCCAGCACCACACCGTCGGCCAGGACGACCCGGCGGAGTTGGGCGGCGTCCCCACCCGCCACCGCGACCAGCGCCAGATCCCGCCGGCGGCGACGGACGCCGACGGCGAAGGCCGGCCCGACCAGCAGGACGACCTCCAGCAGCCCGAGGCCGGCGATCAGGACGCCGGTGCTCAGGTCGTTGGGGTCGCTTCCCACGATCGACCCGAACCAGGTCCGGTCCGCTCCGGTCGTCGGGGCGATCCAGTGTCGCGCGGTGACCACCACCCCACGGTCGTTGAGCCGGGACACCAGCGCCGCGTCGACGGTGCCCGGCACGTCCG
>NZ_JAGPXZ010000593.1:0-3952 GCF_018070305.1 Micromonospora sp. M51
CGCGGCCAGCCACCACCGCTGGCCTCGCGGCCGCTCTGGGGCTCGCCCCGAGCACGGTGTCGGAGCAGCTCTCCGCGCTGCTGGCCGCCGGTGTGGTGCATCGTCGCCGGGTGGGCCGGCGGGTGTTGTACGGCCTGGAACCGGCCGGTCTGGCACTGGTACAGCTCGTCGGTGACGAGCCGGCGGACGCCTCGGCCTGAGCATTCGGCTCGATCCGAATCCGTTTCCCACCCGTCCCGTCGCTCCTAGCCTGCGGATCACAGCGTCGTAAGGTCCAGGCGGTCCGCGGCGTCGACCTGACGGTCGGCAACGGGGAGCTGTTCGGCCTGCCCGGGCCGAACGGCGCTGGCAAGACCGGCACCCAACCGTTGTTGATCAAGGAGTTGTCGCCCCGCTCGACGGCTCGGGGTCACGGGGAGGGTGGCGTTCCGGAGCGAGGCGGCGTCAGAGAGCCGCCTTGACGCGTTGTGTGCCGCTCCCCAGAATTCAGCGGGTGGCCACGATAAGTTACGCCGAATACCGAGCGATGCGCCGGTTTCCTGCCCTCGACGGGCTCCGTGCGATCGCCGCGGTGATCGTCGTCGCCTTCCACTTCGGGGGGCCGCGATGGACCTGGCTGTCCGGCTGGGTCGGCGTCCAACTGTTCTTCGTGCTCTCCGGCTTCCTGATCACCACGCTGATGCTGCGCGAGGAGGAGTCGCGGGGGCGGGTGTCGCTGCGGTCCTTCTACGTCCGGCGCATCTTCCGGATCCTGCCGGTCTACCTGGTGGTGCTCGCCGCGACGTACGCCCTCGCGCACCTCAACGGCGCCAGCGCGAGGCTGCGCGAGTCGATGCCGTTCTACCTGCTCATGGTCAACGAGTTCGCGCCGAACCAGGCGTTCCCGCACTCCTGGACGATCGCGATCGAGTGGAAGTTCTACCTGGTCTGGCCGCTGCTCGCCTTCGTGTTCGTCCGCACCGCGTTCCTACGCCGGATGGCGGTGACGCTGCTGGCCATCGCCGCTCTGGTCGCGCTGATCCCGTTCGAGAAGGACTGGCCCTACTGGCCGATCCACTACGTGTCGATCCTGGTGGGTTGTCTGCTGGCGGTCGTCATGCACCACCCCCGGGGGTACGCGCTGTTCCGGCCGTTGACCCATCCGGTGGCGTCCCTCGCCGTACTCGTCGGGTTCGTCGCCGTGCACCTGTCGCTGCCGTACTGGCCGCCCGCCGAGGACGGTCACTCGGAGTTGATGATCGGCGTTTACGCGGTGGCGGTGGCGGTGCTGCTCCCGGCCATGCTGGCCTCGGGCCTGCCGACGAAGCTGCTCTCCTGGCGACCGCTGGTGTTCGTGGGCGAACGCTCCTACTCGCTGTACCTGGTGCAGTACCTCGCCATGACGACGGTGATCGCGTTGGTCCCGTCGTACGCCGGGCACAGCACCCGGTTGTTCGTCGCCACCACGGTGGTCGGTCTGCTCGCCGCCGATCTGCTCTACCGCTGGGTGGAGCAGCCGATGATCGGGGTGGGACGCCGGTTCTCCGGCCGGGGAAAGGTGGTCCCCGCCACACCGGCCGCCACGCCGACGTCCCCCGCGCCGACGACCCCCGAGCCCTCCATGTCGGCCGACTCCAACGAGCGGACGGTGCCCGCCCTGCCGGTCCTCACTCCCGGCGGCGACCGCCGCTGATCATGAGGTTGGCGGACGGCAGGTTGCCCAGTCCGCCCCGCCAACCTCACGATCAACGAGCTGTGGTCAGGGGGCCGGGAGGGTGGTGCTCCACAGCGAGGCGCCGTCCCGGTCGCGCAGGTGGACCGTCAGGGCCTCGGACTCACCGTCGATGGTGACCTCACCGAAGTGCTGGAAGCCCTCCGCCGGAGACGTGTTGGCCACCGGCGGCGCGTGCACGAAGGCCGCCCGGGGCCCGAACGTGCCGTCCAACGCGTTCGGGCCGAACGCGCCGGCGTGCGCCGGGCCGGAGACGAACTCCCAGAACGGGGTGAAGTCGCCGACCGCCGCGCGGGACGGGTCGTAGTGGTGCGCGGCGGAGTAGTGCACATCGGCGGTGAGGAAGACCATGCCGGTCACCCCGGCCCGGTGGGTGGCCCGCAGCACCTCGGCGAACTCCAGCTCCCGACCCGCCGGCGCACCCGGGTCGCCCTGCGCGACACCCTCCTGCGCGCCCGGACCGTCCGGCACCACCACTCCGATCGGCAGGTCGTTGGCGATCACCTTCCAGGTCGCCGTGGAGCGCTTCAGCTCCCGGATCAGCCACTCCCGCTGCTGCCGGCCGAGCAGACCACGCTTCGGGTCGGCGTACGTGTTGCCGTCGTTCGGGTCCTTGTGGGTGCGCATGTCGAGCACGAACACGTCAAGCGACGGCCCGTACGACAGCCGCCGGTACATCGGCCCGTCGACCGGCACCGGTAGCCACTCGTTGAACGCCTGGCGGGCCCGCGCGGCGAGCACGTCCACCCGCCGCTCGGTGTAGCGCGGGTCGTCCAGGATCTCGCCCGGGTACCAGTTGTTCAGGACCTCGTGGTCGTCCCACTGGTTGATCTGCGGCACCGCCGCGGCGAACTCCCGCAGGTGCTCGTCGAGCAGGTTGTAGGCGAACTGCCCGCGATACTCGGCCAGCGTCTCGGCGACCTTGCTCTTCTCCGGTGTGACCAGGTTGCGCCAGATCCGCCCGTCGGGCAGCGTCACCGACTCGACCAGCGGGCCGTCGGCGTACACCGTGTCGCCGCTGCACAGGAAGAAGTCCGGTCGGGCCTGCCGCATCGCCCGGAAGATCGACATGCCGCCGAAGTCGGGGGCGATGCCCCAGCCCTGCCCGACCACGTCGCCGGTCCAGACGAACTTCACGTCACGTCGGCGGTGCCGTCCCGGCGCGGTGGTCAGCGTCCCGGTCAGCGGCTCGCTGACCACCCCGTGCCGATCCAGGCTCTCCACCCGCACCCGGTAGTGCAGCCGCTCGGCGTCCGGCAGGCCCCGCAGCCGGACCTTCCCGGTGAAGTCGCCGTTCGGGGTGAGCACCGGACCGCGCAGCTGACGCGCCCCCCGGAAGTCCGGTCGTCGGCTCACCTCGACCAGCATCCGGCCCGGCCGGTCGGCCCGTCCAGACCAGCGCCGAGTCCGCGGTCACGTCGCCGCTCTGCACCCCGTGGGTGAGCACCGGGCGCGCCGCCGGGCGCCAGGCCGGGGCGGCGTTCGCGCCGGCACCGCCCAGCAGCGCGCCGCCGGCGGCTCCGGCGCCGACCATCAGGCCGGTGCGCAGCAGGGTACGTCGATCAAGCTCGGTCATGCTTCCTCCCGATCATGGGTTGACCCCGTGGGTCTATCGGGCGGAGGTGACAGTGAGCGGCGGCCCGGGTGACGCGGACGCGAACGCCGGCCGTCGGTCGTCAGTCGCCCCCGATCGCCGCCGGCATGAGCGGGGTCACAGTCCCGGTTGTCACGCCCCGCCCGGCGCAACCGTCGTATGGGTGTCGGAACCGATCAGGAGGTAGTCGTGCAACGGATGAACCCGACCGAGGTCGTGCCGCAGGCGTACAAGGCCGTCCTCGGGTTGGAGAAGTACGTCCAGACGAACGTCGACCACACGGTGCTGGAGCTGGTGAAGCTCCGGGCGTCGATGATCAACGGGTGCGCGTACTGCGTGGACATGCACAGCCGGGACGCGCTCGCCGGCGGCGAATCGAGCCGGCGGCTGTTCGCGGTCGCCACCTGGCGCGAGTCGCCCTTCTTCGACGAGCGGGAACGGGCCGCGTTGGCCCTCACCGACGCGGTCACCCGGCTCGGCGAGCACGGGGTGCCGGACGAGGTGTGGGATGACGCCGCGAAGGTCTGGTCGGAGAAGGAACTGGCCGACCTGGTCATCGCGATTGCCACAATCAACGTGTGGAATCGGATCGGGGTGACGATGCGGCTGGAGCCTCCGGCCCAGGCGTGACCACCCAGGCGGCAGCA
>NZ_JAGPXZ010000594.1:0-3934 GCF_018070305.1 Micromonospora sp. M51
GGAGACCAGCGCCCCCTGGGCCAACGCGAGGCTGGCGGCCGCCGCGAACCGGTCGCCGGCACCGCAGGTGTCCCCCTCGGCGCTACCCGGCGTCGGCACCACCAGCGGCGTCGACCCCGCGTGGCAGAGCAGCGCGCCGTCACCGCCCAACGTCACCGCGACCGCGCCGGCCCGCCAGCGTCGCCGCAGCCCCTGTGCGCCGCGCGACGCGGTGGCCAGTCGGGAGGCGCCGGGCAGCGCGGGGACCAGCTCGCGCACCTCGGACTCGTTCGGGGTGGCCAGGTGGACGCCGGGCACCGCCGCCGGGCCGCGCGGATGCGGGTCCCACACCACCGGCGCGCGGGTGGCGGCCAACGCGTCGCGCAAGGCGAGCTGCCGGGCCACCCCCCGGCCGTAGTCGCTGACCAGTACCGCCGACGCCGACGCAATCACCCGCAGCACCTCGTCGGAGGGCTGACCCGGCTCCCCGGACGTGCCGCCCCGGTCGTGACGCAGCAGCACCCGTCCCCGGGCCCGCAGCCGGATCTTTTCCGGCGTCGCGCCGGAGAGGGCCAGGGGGTACACCTGCACGCCGGCGGCGGTGAGCAGGGCGCTCAGCCGAGCCCCACCGGCGTCGTCGGCGAGCGCGGTCACCAGCACCACCTCGGCGCCCTGCGCGGCGGCGAACACCGCCGCCAGCCCGGCGCCCCCCGGCCGGTCGGTGGCCGCTGTCTCGTCGAGCACCGGCACCGGGGAGTCCGGGCAGAGCCGGTTCACCACGCCTTCCACGTCCCGGTCGAGCAGGGTGTCCCCCAGCACCACCACCGGTCCCCTCACGCCTGCCTCCTCATCCTCACGCGTCGACCTGCTGTCCGGTCCCGCCGTCCAGCACCACCTCGACCCCCACCGGTGCCGGCTCCCCGGGCCCGGGGTGGACGACCGCCGGGTCGCCGACTGCGGCCAGCGCGGCCGGCAACTCCTGTTCGAGGTACTCGCAGAGCAGATGACTGGTCACGAGGTGCAGCTCCTGGACGACCTGGGTGTCCGGGGACGCGACGGCCAGCACGTCGTCGCAGGCGTCGGCGAGCGGATTGGGAGCGACGCCGGTGAGCGCCCAGGAGGTCACCCCGACGTCGCGGGCGGCCCGCGCGGCGGCCACCAGGTTGGCGCTGGTCCCACTGGTGCTCAGCAGCAGCAGGATGTCGCCGGGGCGGCCGTGGGCGCGCTCGTCTCGGCGTGCAGCGCGATCGCCGACAGCGGCCGACGATCGTCGCGCAGCTTGCCGACCAGCTCGGCGGTGAGGTGCTGGGCCTCGGCGGCGCTGCCGCCGTTGCCGGCGACCAGCAGGCGACCCCCGGCGGCCAGCCGGTGGGCCAGGTCCGCGCCCCAGCGCGTCAGCTGCCGCTCACACCGCCGGTACGGCACCAGCGCCGCCGCGAGATTCGTCAGGTGGGTGTCGAGCAGGCTGCCCGTCGGCATCAGGCCACCACCCGGGTCGGCCGGCGCACGGCGGCCACCTCGCTGTAGACCTCGACCAGCCGCTCGGCGGTCGCCGCCCACGAGTACCGCGCCCGGGCCCGCTCGCGGGCCGCCGTCGCGTACGCGAAGCGCCTGATCCGGTCGTCGAGCAACCCCTGGATCGCGGTGGCCAGGGCCTGCGGATCCCGGGCCGGCACGAGATCACCGGTCGTCCCGTCGACAACGGTGTCCCGGATGCCACCCACGGCCGTGCCGACGACCGGCACCCCGCACGCCATCGCCTCCAACGGGGTCAACCCGAACGGCTCGTACCAGGGCGCCGCGACCAGCAGGTCCGCCGAGCGGTACCAGCGGCCCATCTCCTCCCGGGGCACCGCCCCGACCAGGTGCACCCGGTCGGCCACCCCGCACGACTCGGCGAGGGCCCGCAGCCGGCGGGCGTACGGGTCGGTCTCCAACAGCCCCTCGGGTGGGCCGCCGACGACCACGCACTCGGCGTCCGGCACCAACGCCATCGCACGGACCACCGTCTGGAAGCCCTTGCGCTCGACCAACCGGCCCACGGTGAGGATCCGGGCCCGTCCCGGTTCCCTCTCGGCGGCCGGTCCGAGCGGGGCGAAGGTGGCGAGGTTGACCCCGGAGGGCACCACCGTCATCCGGGACCGGGGCACCCCCATGCGGACCAGCTCGCCCACCTCGTCGCGGCACTGCGCGACGACCCGGTCGACCGAGCGGCCCAGCTCCCGCTCGTAGGAGATCCGTCGGGCCGGGCTGGTGTCCTGCACCCCCTGGTAGCGGCGCTTCACGGTGCCCAACGCGTGGTACGTCAGCACCACCGGCCCCCCGGTCTGCCGGCCGGCCGTCAGCCCGGCCAGACCACTCATCCAGAAGTGCGCGTGGAACAACTCGGGCACCCAGTCGCCGCCGCGCCAGCGTTCGATCAGCCAGGCGCTGAACTCCCGCATGTGCGGCAGCAGGGCGTCCTTGGCCACCGGCTCGGCCGGGCCGGCCGGCACGTGCACCACGTCGTACCCGTCCGGGCTGCCGACGGTCACCGGCAGGTCGGGCGCGTCGCGGCGGGGGTAGACCCGCACCTCGTGCCCGGCGGCGGCGAGCGCGGCGGACAGCTCCGCGACGTGCGTGTTCTGGCCGCCGGCATCCTCCCCTCCGAGGACGGCGAGCGGGCTGGCGTGCTCCGAGATCATCGCGATCCGCATACTTCCTCCTCCAGCAGCCGGTCCCAGTCAGCGAGGAAACGGTCGAGGCCGTACCTGTCGCGTGCGGCGGTTCGCGCCGCCGCCCCGGCCTGGCGCGCGGTCGCCGGTTCGGTGATGAACCGGCGGGCGGCGTCGAGCAGGGTGTCGGTCCGGGTGGCCAGCGCCCCCGCCTGCGGGGGCCCCGCCATCACCGCCTCGGTGGTGGCGAGCGCGACGACCGGCATGCCGATCGCCATCGCCTCGATGAGGCTCAGCCCGAGGGAGGTCCACCGGCACAGGTGCAGGTACGCCCGCCGCCGGGCCAGTTCGACGTGCATCCGCTCCTGGGGCACGTCGTCGTGGCTGGTGAGCCGGTCGGCGGGCAGCCCCAGGTGGTCGGCCAGGCCGGCGACCCCCATGCCGAACACGTCCAGCGGCGCGATCTCGGCGAACTGGGGCAGCAGGTCGGTGCCGGTGACCCGGCCTCGGCGTACCGGCTCGTTGATCACCACGGCGAGCCGGTCCAACTCGCCCGTGTAGGACGCCGAGGGGGCGACGATGCCGTGGTCGACAACAGTGGTGCGGGTGGCGCCGGTGTCCCAGAAGATCTGGTTGAACCCGGTGACGTGGGCGATGAGCAGGTCGTCGCGGTCGGCCATCGGGTGGCGGGTGTTGGGCACGTCGCCCTTGGGTGTGTTGTGTTCGACGTAGATCGCCGGAAGGTCGCGGCCCGGGCGGCGCCGAAGCCACTCCTCGGCCCGGTCGAGTTCCTCGGGGCGTTGCAGGATCACCAGGTCCACGTCGGCGCTCGGCAGTTCCTGCGGGCTGACCTCGACCGCGTTGTCCGGCCACGGGTAGGTGCGGGCCCGGCCGAGGCCGTACGGGCCGCGGTCGGGTGTGGTGGGAATCAGGTAGCGGTGGCTGCCGTGCACGAACGACGTGGTCCAGGAGCCGTGCACGTGCCAGAGCAGGATGTTCATCGGCCGCCACCACCGCTGACCGTGAGCGTCCGGAGCGCGTCGACCACCTGCTCCGGGTCGATGCCGCTGAGGCAGGGGTGCCCGGGGACCGGGCAGCTGGCCGCCCGGGTGTCCCGGCAGGGCCCGGCGGCGTCGCCGAGCCGGACGGCGGGCACCCGGTAGGGCCCCCACTGTCCGAACGGAACCGTCGGCGCGAAGAGACTCACCACCGGCACTCCGGTGGCGGCCGCCAGGTGCGCGGGCCCGGTGTTGCCGACCACGACCGCGCTGGCGTCCGCGACGATCGCGGCCAGCCCGGCC
>NZ_JAGPXZ010000595.1:0-3932 GCF_018070305.1 Micromonospora sp. M51
CCGATGACGTTGGCGCAGAGCATCAACGCCGCGCTCGCCGACGGGATGCTCGACCACCCGCAGATGGCGGTCTTCGGTGAGGACGTGGCCGCCAAGGGCGGCGTGTACGGGGTGACGAAGGGGCTGCGCGACCGGTTCGGGGCGGCCCGGGTCTTCGACACCCTGCTCGACGAGACGTCGGTGCTCGGGCTGGGCCTCGGTGCCGGGTTGGCCGGGATGCTGCCGGTGCCGGAGATCCAGTACCTGGCGTACCTGCACAACGCCGAGGACCAGCTGCGCGGTGAGGCGGCCACCATGCGGTTCTTCTCCCAGGGGGCGTTCCGCAACCCGATGGTCGTGCGGGTGGCCGGCCTGGCGTACCAGGAGGGGTTCGGCGGGCACTTCCACAACGACAACTCGGTGGCCGTACTCCGGGATGTGCCCGGTCTGGTGATCGCGGTGCCGGCGCGGCCGGACGACGCCGCGCCCATGCTGCGAACCTGTCTGGCGAGCGCGGCGGTGGACGGCAGTGTGTGCGTGTTCCTGGAACCGATAGCGCTCTACCACACCCGCGACCTGTACGCCGACGGTGACGGAGAGTGGCTGGCCGGCTATCCGGAGCCGGGCGGATGGGTGGCCGGTCACGTGCCGATCGGGCGGGCCCGGGTCTACCGCGTCGGGTCGGCCGACGACCTCACCATCATCACCTTCGGTAACGGGGTGCGGATGTCGCTGCGGGCCGCGGCCGTCCTCGCCGAGGAGGGGGTGGGCACCCGCGTGGTGGACCTGCGTTGGCTGGCCCCGCTGCCGGTGGCCGACATCATCCGGGAGTCCTCGGCGACCGGCCGGGTGCTGGTGGTGGACGAGACACGCCGCTCCGGCGGGGTCGGCGAGGGCGTGATCGCCGCGCTCGTCGACGCCGGATATGTCGGTGCCGCGCGGCGAGTGGCGGGAGTTGACTCGTTTGTACCATTAGGTCCGGCAGCACGTCACGTACTGGTCTCCGCGGAAGCCATTACCGACGGTGCCCGTACGCTGCTGGCACGGTAAATTCCGTTCCACCCGGTGCGCCACTTGCGCGCAGACCCACAAGTGTGTGGACTTTGCCTGACGGCGTCGCACCGACGCCGCGAGCAGGGACGAGATGAGGAGGCACGCGACAGTGAGCGCGACCGCTGGTCAGGCCGCCGACGGGGTACGCAGCCTGGCGGACCGGTTCGGGATCGAACCGGGGATGGTCGTCATGGAGATGGGGTACGACGACGACGTCGACCAGGATCTCCGAGACGCCCTGACCGACCGCTGTGGAGATCTGGTCGACGAGGACACCGACGAGGTGGTCGACGCGGTGCTGGTGTGGTACCGGGACGGCGACGGCGACCTCTTCGAGCTGCTCGTCGATGCCCTCGGCCCGCTGGCCGACAACGGCGTCGTGTGGCTGCTCACCCCCAAGGCGGGGCGCGAGGGGCACGTCGAGCCGAGCGAGGTCGCGGAGTCCGCGCCCACCGCTGGCCTTCAGCAGACCTCGACCGTGAACGCCGGCCGGGACTGGAGCGGCGCACGTCTGGTGCTGCGCCGAGGGGCCAAGGCCAAGAAGTAGCCAGCGCCGCTCTGCGCGCCCGACGGTCCGCCCACCGCCGGGTGGCAGGCCGCTGCCGTTCACCCGACTCGACCCGAGGAGAGTGCGCATGCTCATCGAGGTTGGTGCCGAGGCACCGGACTTCGTGCTGAAGGACCAGAACAACCAGGAGGTCCGACTGTCGGACTTCCGGGGCAGGCGCACCGTGCTGCTGGTCTTCTACCCGCTCGCCTTCACCGGCATCTGCCAGGGCGAGCTGAGCGAGATCCGAGACAACCTCGACGAGTACGTGAACGACGACGTCCAGGTGCTGACCGTCAGCGTCGACTCGGTCTACAGCCACAAGATCTGGGCCGACCGTGAGGGCTACCAGTTCCCGATGCTGGCCGACTTCTGGCCGCACGGTGCCGTCGCCCAGGCGTACGGGGTCTTCAACGACGTGGCCGGCTTCGCCAACCGGGGCACCTTCGTCATCGACAGGACCGGCGTGGTCCGCTTCGCCGAGATGAACGGTCCGGGCGAGGCCCGCGACCAGCAGGGTTGGCGCAAGGCCGTCGCCGAAGCGACCAACTGACCGGGGTACGCCGTGCACCCGGGTCGGTGGCGGGCAGGTAAGCTTGCCAGCCACCGGCCCGCCACGGGCGATCCGGGCGCGTAGCTCAGTGGGAGAGCACTCGCCTTACAAGCGAGGGGTCGCAGGTTCGAAACCTGCCGCGCCCACAACAGGCAAAACTCGGAGGGCGTGCAGCACGTTCCATACGCTTGATCGTTCAGCGAGCACTCGCTCAGCGAACCACCGGAGAGGCTCTGCGAGGCTGAGAGGGTGGAACAGTCTGCGTGGTTCGAGATTTCGGCGCTGGTGGCAGCAGCTCCGTATCCGGTGGAGGTGCTGCCGGCCGATCCTCAGCGGGCGGGAGCATGCCTGGGGGCTCTGGAAATCACGACCAGGTCGTGGCTCGGGGCGGTGGTGGTCAACAGCGGCGGGCTGGTAGTCGATCACGGTTGGCTCCGGGTGCTGGGCGGTGGGCACGACGGGCTGCCGGATGTGGCGGCCGAGATGGTCGCGGGAGTTGGTCGTCCGGTCGTCGCCTTCGATGTGATGGGCGGGCAGTTCGCGTGGTTGCAGGCGGAGCCGGGCGCGAGGCCGACGGTGCACTATTTCGGCCCGGAGGACCTGGCTTGGCAGGATCTTGAGCTTGGGTATGGCGAGTGGCTGGAGGCGATGCTCGCCGGTGCAGTGACGGGGTTTTATGAAGGCTTGCGGTGGCCGGGGTGGGAGGCCGAGGTTGCGGGCGTTGCCCTGGATCAGGGGATCAGCGCATTGCCACCGCCGTGGACCACGCAGGGCAAGGATCTCTCGATGGTGTCTCGCAAGCCGATCCGGCTTGCTGAACTCGTTTCGGTTCACCAGGAGTTCGCGCGTCAACTCGGCTCTCTCTAGATCATCGCCCCCGGGACGACGGGCCGAACCCGGCCTCATCGCGGCGTCCATCGGGCAGGCTCGTCGGTCATGCCGACCTGATCCGGGAGTCGGTGGACGGGCTCACCGGCGAGGACCCGACGCGGCCGGGTCCGGAGTGATCACGCCATGATGGGTGGGTGCAGGACACCGTCGCCGTCGCGCTGATCACCTCACTGTCCACCTTGGCCGCCGCCACCCTCACCGGGCTGGTCGGCGCGCTCAGCACCCGCCGGCAACTGGCCCACCAACTCACCGTCGCCCGGCAGGAGAGCGTCGAGCGGTGGGCGACGCGTCGGGACGAGTTGCGCCGCGACGCGTACGTCGGGTTTCTGGGCGCCTGCGACCAGGCGTACCGGCAGTTGGACCGGCGGTGGCTCGAACCCGGCGGGGGCGAGCCGGTGCCCGGCTTCGACGAGGCGTACGCGGCGATGCGCGCCGTCGACGAGGCGTACAACCTGGTGTTGCTGGAGGGCCCGGCGGAGGTCGCGGCGGTCGGCCGGGCCGTGTTGACCAGCCTCACCGCGGAGCACGCCGACCAGCGCCGGCTCGGTGACGAGCCGGGCGACCGGGGTGTGCCGCTGCGCGACCGGCACCGTGAGCGCTGGCTCGCGGCGATCGAGGTACGCACGAATCACCGGATCTCGTTCGTCGACGCGGTACGCCCGGTGCTGGGCCACGACGGCTGACGAGCCGGCACTGGGTTGGTTGAGCCCGGGGCGGCGTCGGATGGCGCCGACGCCGCCCGGGTGCTCAGCTGTTGAAGCCGCCGTCCACGTTGACCACCGCACCGGTCACGTAACCGGCCTCGGGGCTGGCCAGGTGCGCGACGGTGGCCGCGATGTCGGCGGGGCGGGCGTACCGGCCGACGGCGGTGACTCCGGTGATCGCCGCCGCGTTCGGCCCGTCCGCCGG
>NZ_JAGPXZ010000596.1:0-3908 GCF_018070305.1 Micromonospora sp. M51
CCGGGTCGGTCCAGACCGTGGCGGACGGATTGAGTCGCTCGGTGGTGACCGTCTCCAGTCGCTCGCCCTGGCGGTACCCGGTCGTGCTGTCGTGATACTCCCAGGACGACTTGTCGCACCACTCCCGGATTCCATTCGCGCCACGGTCGAAGAAGGACACCTGGGCCCAACGGACCCGCGTACGCCAGGCGACCCCGTCGGCGTCGCGGCCAGCGGCGGACAGGGTGCCATCGGCTTCGCGTCGCAGGATGCCCACGCGGACGTCGCTGCCGATCCGCTCCAGGTGGTAGGAGTTGCGGGCTTCCCGCCGGACGACGCCCAGCTTCGGATGTGGCGTCGCGATCAACTCCCGGGCCTGGGCGTCCGGCGCACGCCCCCGACGGGAGGCCGGCACGATGACCGACGGGAGGCCGACGACGGTGTACGAGCCCCGGCTGAGCGCTGTCGCGCCGTCATCGCGCCGGCTCAGCAGGTTCTGCATCGGCAGCAGCTGGACCGGCCGGCCCTCCCGTGGCAGATACGCCGCGTCACCGAGCAGCGCCTGACGGACCATGAGTGACCGGTCTGGCCCGCGCAGCAGACGGACGATCGATCCGTTGCGCGCCTCGTCCGCGTTGGCGACGGCATCGGCGCTGAAACGGAACACGACGTTCGGCCGTACCTCGAACTCGATCCGGTCGCCCTGCCGTACGACAGTGGCGAAGCACGGGGTCTCGTCGTTGGCAAGCCGGCTCATCAGGGCGGCGTGCGGGCGTCCGGGGCCGCCCACGATCGAGCCCTCGGCGCGATTGTCAGCCGGATGAATGCGCGTCAGCTTGACGAGGTAGACGGCGCCACGCAGCGGGTGGGTTCCCGGCTCGGCGTTGCGGTGGATGTGCTGCAGGAGCGCCTGCCGGCGGGAGAAGTCACGGCGCAGCACCGCGACCTCGAAACCCGTCCGCGATCCGCCGCCGATGAGATCGCCACCGCGCAGCGTGAGGGCGACGTCGTTGGGCAGCGGGCGGATCTCGTCAGCGGTCAGGAACAGGCGGCATCCCTGCGGAAGCTCGCCGTTGTCGAACGTCGGACTGATGAAGTGGAACTCGACCTGCGCGCCACCGCTGCGCCTGAACTTGTCGACGTCGAGCCGGACGAGCGCCTGGTTCGGGCGGTCCGGCCGGGCCTCGCGCCGTTCCGCCTGCCAGGCGTCGGTGATGCGGCGGCTGGCCTCCGGCGCCAGCCGCAACCGGCGCAGCACCACCGTCTGGGTGTCCCGGTAGACCGGGCCGTCGGCGGGTTGCTTGCGCCAGCGGACGTGCAGCGCCTTGATGCGCGGGCGGCCACCGTCCTGGTCGGCGACGATGTCGGCGAGGTGGATGACCTGGTTGGCGGCCTCCCGGTGGAGCTGCGCGTACCAACCCCAGCGGATGTGTTCCATCCGGATGTCCAGGACGAGGTCCTGGGTGCCGGCGCGCTGGTCGATCAGGACGTCGGTGACGAAGTCGCCGTGGAAGAGGGAGACGGCGTTGTCCGCCGCCGGTCTGCCGTCGATGGTGAGGGCCTGCTCGTTCAGTTCCAGCGTGTGGCCGTAGCCCCACTCGAACCGGTGCATCACCCCCTGCGCCGTCTCCCGGCGGTCGACGTAGTGCAGCCGCGCCCCGCGCAGATCCGAACGAATCCCGAGGCGGATACCCTGTCGCTGAAAGTGCCGGAAGAACTCCGCCATGGAGAGCGCGGGCGCGGTCCGGTAGCTGGCGAACACGCCGCCGGCCAACTCCAGCAGAACGACCCGCACATCGTTGCTGCGGTACGCGACGGCCACCCAGGGCTCCTCGCCCTCGGCGAGCGGGATCTGCCACGTCGACCCTCCGGTGGGCGTCGGCACCGTCCACTCCGTCTGCAGGGTCACCGTGGAGCCGCTGAGCGTCGCCGTCAGCGGGGAGCGCTCACCGGCGAGATAGCGGTAGTAACCGTCGGTGCTCGACTGCCCCGGAGCGGGGGTGGCGGCTGGCTGCTGCGCGACCCCGGTGGACAGGCTGAAGCTGCGCCGGACCACGACATGTCCCGGATCCACGTCCTCGAGCGCCACGTCGACACCGACGACCCGGGAGAACGGACCGGCTTGGACGTAGCGCGTCTCACCGTGCACCTCGGCCGATCCACGCCGGTCCGCATACCGGACCGCCATGCGACGCCGGTCGCGGTCCGGGTAGACCCGGGACATCTCGACAGTGCCGGCGCTCAGCGCGGGTTCCTCGCCGTTCGCTCCGACCGGTCGCAGATGCGCCGTGGCGGAGAGGTCGTCGTACAGGTAGAGGACCGGCCGGTTGGTCGACTGGGCCAGCGCCTTGCGCTGTCCTCGCCACTGCACGACGCCGAGGCCGATCGCGTCCGACGGAGGAACCTCGTTCTGGTACTCCCAGACCGCCCGGACGCGAATACGCCGGCGGTACGCGGTGAAGATCCAGCCGTGCCGGCTGCGGCGGCCACGCACGATCGCGCCGACGTCGGTCGGCGGGCGGTCGAAGTTCTCCCGGCGCAGAGAGCAGACCGCGATGTCGACTCCGAGGTCGAGCAGGACCGTGTAGACGTCGGCCCGGCTCCGGGTGATCGGCGCGTCGACCACGATGCCGCGCAACTCGTGCTGCCGCACCAGGGCGTCCTCACCGGCCTCCCGGTCGGCCTCGGCGAGACCCGCGGTGAGGTTGATGTTGGGTACCGGCGCCGGCTCGCCGTCACCGGTGGGCAACTCGAAGGTCCGCACGTCGCAGACCTGGGACTGACGGTTCTGTCGCAGGCGCTGATGCACCCGGTGTCGGGCGGAGACCGGCCCGAGCCAGATCGACTCCGCCTCCACGTCGACCGCGATCCCCTCGACGGTGTAGCCGCGCCGCATGCCCCACTGCGGTTCCGCCACAGTGGTGCGGAGTTGAACGACATGCCCGTCGGCCAGATCGACGAGCCGTTCGAAGAGCTCCCGATCCGGCCGATCCGGCAGGTTCAGATGACGGGCCGGCACGACCCGCCCGGCGATCTGCCGCCGCCGCTGCTGCTCCTCCCCCCAGGCGGAGGGGGTGAAGCGGCACAGGGTTCCGGGCGCGTCGAGCCCGGTGACGACGACGTCCGGAAGGTCCGCCAACCGGGGGTCGAACCGCCACGTGCCGTCGACGAGGCGCGCCTCGTGGTCCGAGCCGTCCCGGAACAGGTCACGCCACCGCAACGCGCGCACGTCGAGCGCATCCTCGGCCGGCCGGCCGGGTTCCCGACGCAGGCGCAGTCGCGGCGCGCCGACGTCGTCGCCGTACAGAACGGCCGTCTCGACAAGGCCGCACGGGTCACCGGCGGCCTCGCGGACGGCGGCGAGGAGGTCCGCGCGGTCATCGTCGTCCCAGACCTGGTTGTCCAGCACCACGTTGCAGCCGGGGCCGGCCGAGAACCGGATCGAGCGGCCCTGCCGGACGAGCTCGATCACCACCAGCCGGATCGGCGCCGGTTCGCCGCGACCGGTGAGTATCGCCAGGAACTCGACGTACTCACGGTCGACGGGCAGCCAGTGCTCGCCCTCCCATCGCGCGAGGGCCGGGTACTCGCCCACCGGCAGCTCCTCCAGCTCACCGAGGAGATCGGGATCCCAGCTCCGCCGCGCCTGCTGCGGAAGGGCCGCCACATCGAACGGCATGGCGTCGGCCACCCGGACGACGAGGCGTCCGGTGGCCGGCCGCTCGATCGTCGCGGGCCGCAGGTCGCCGACGACCGGCAACGAGGCCAACCGCTCGATCGGGCCCGCTGCCGCCGGTCCGGCGATGCTCCGGCGCAGCGGAACCGCCACCTGGTCGCCGACCCGGACGGCGTCGACCGGCGCCGGCACCGCCAGCGGGTCGGCCAGACCGCAGTTCACCCAGACCTGACCGTCCTTAGCCGCGCAGACC
>NZ_JAGPXZ010000597.1:0-3896 GCF_018070305.1 Micromonospora sp. M51
GCACCCCGGCGGTGTTCCTCAACGCCCGCGGCGGCGCGCTGTCGCGCCAGGGCGCCTGGGGCATCCTGCGCCGCGCCGCCGACCGGGCCGGGCTGCCCGTCGACGGGCCCGCCGCCGTCTCCCCGCACACCCTGCGCCACTCGTACGCCACCCACCTGCTCGACGGCGGCGCCGACGTCCGCGTGGTCCAGGAACTGCTCGGGCACGCCTCGGTGACCACCACCCAGGTCTACACGTTGGTCACCGTGGAGCGGTTGCGCGAGGTGTACGCCACCGCCCATCCCCGCGCCCGGGGCTGAACCGGTCGCGGTCGGCGCCGACACGCCGGGCCGGTGCCGAACCCCCTGCTGGTCGGTGGCGTACAGTCGGCATCGGCGCGGACCTCCTGGAGCGACACGACCGGGGTGCGCAGCGGCGCCGCGAAGGACGTCGGACGGCTCCGACGCCGGGTGGGTCGTCGGGAGGGGGCAACGAGCACATGGCTGGCAACGGTGACCGTGCCGAGACCTGGACGTCGGAGCTCCGCGAGCAGCAGGCCACGCTCGGCGCGGATCTCGGTCCTGCGGACCCGGCTGCCTACACGATGCGCAAGCCCATCCCCGAGCCGATGCCGACCGACCGGCACGGCCCCGCGCGCATCATCGCGATGGCCAACCAGAAGGGTGGCGTCGGCAAGACGACCACCACCATCAACCTGGGCGCGGCCCTCGCGGAATACGGCCGCAAGGTCCTGCTGGTCGACTTCGACCCGCAGGGCGCCCTCTCGGTGGGCCTGGGCGTCAACCCGCACAACCTCGACCTGTCCGTCTACAACCTGCTCATGCAGGACGACGTGACCGCCGAGGACGTCCTGATCAAGACCGACGTGGCGGGCCTGCACCTGCTGCCGGCCAACATCGACCTCTCCGCCGCCGAGATCCAGCTCGTCAACGAGGTCGCCCGGGAAATGGCCCTGGCCCGGGTCCTGCGCACGGTCCGCAAGGAGTACGACTACATCCTGATCGACTGCCAGCCGTCGCTCGGCCTGCTGGCGATCAACGCGCTGACCGTCGCGCACGGTGTGCTCATCCCGCTCGAATGCGAGTTCTTCAGCCTGCGCGGTGTGGCACTGCTGCTGGACACCATCGACAAGGTGCGCGAGCGGCTCAACTTCGACCTGGAGCTCGAAGGCATCCTCGCCACGATGTACGACAGCCGCACCACGCACTGCCGCCAGGTCCTGCAGCGGGTGGTGGAGGCGTTCGGCGACAAGGTCTACCAGACGGTCATCACCAAGACGGTGAAGTTCCCCGAGTCCACCGTGGCCGGTGCCCCCATCACGACGATGGACCCGGCATCCTCCGGGGCACGTAACTACCGTCAGCTGGCCCGCGAGGTGATCGCCGCCCAGTCGGAGCGGTAGCCGGAACGCCCGGTGCCCGCCTCGTGGACTACGGTCGTCCGGTGACCGCGCCACCCATCGACCCACCCGAGACCGCCACCGCGGCCGTGGTCGACGGTGGGCAGCCCGCCGACCCGGCCGCCACCGGCTTCACGGTGCGGCTGGCCAACTTCACCGGCCCGTTCGACCTGCTGCTGCAACTGATCGGCAAGCACAAGCTCGACGTCACCGAGGTGGCCCTGCACACGGTCACCGACGAGTTCATCGCCTACATCAGGGCGATGGGCGACAACTGGGACCTGGACGAGGCCAGCGAGTTTTTGCTCATCGCCGCGACCCTGCTCGACCTGAAGGCGGCCCGCCTGTTGCCCGCCGCCGAGGTCGAGGACGAGGACGACCTCGCCCTGCTGGAAGCCCGGGACCTGCTCTTCGCCCGACTGTTGCAGTACAAGGCGTACAAGGAGGCGGCGGCCCACATCGCCGAGCTGGAGGCCGTCGGCGGCCGACGGTATCCGCGCGCGGTCAGCCTGGAACCCCGCTACGCCGAGGCGTTGCCCGACCTGGTGCTCGGCATCGGCCCGCAGCGGCTGCTGAAGCTGGCCGTGAAGGCGATGACCCCGAAGCCGGTGCCGGAGGTGTCCATCGCCCACGTGCACATGGTCCGGGTCAGCGTCCGGGAACACGCGGCCATCCTCACCGCGCGACTGCGCCGGGCCGGCACGGCCACCTTCTCGCTGCTCTGCGCCGACTGCGAGGCCACCCTGGAGGTGGTGGCCCGGTTCCTCGCGCTGCTGGAGCTGTACCGGGAGGGCCTGGTGTCGTTCGTGCAGGAGCAGGCCCTGGAGGAGCTGACAGTGCGCTGGACCGGCCCGGCCGACGGCGACACCGAGCTGCACGTCGACGAGTACGCCGGCACCCCGGCGGACGACGCGGAGCCGGCGGGGATTGCGGTTGCGCCGGCGGCGGGTGGGCCCGCGCCGGTGCTGGCCGCGCCTGAGTCGGCGGGCGTTGGGCCCGGGTCGGTGGGGGAGGCCGGCGGGCCGGACGGGACGGAGACGACGGAGGGTGCGCGGGATGAGTGACGAGGAACGCCGGGACTCGCTGGCCGACCAGGCCGCCGCCTGGGTGCCCCCGTGGGCCCGCCCGCGCCCGCCCGCCACTGACGCGCCCGCGCCGCCGGACGAGCCGGCCGCGGACACCGACGAACCCGGAGCGGCACAGCCCCGACCCGAGGCCGAATCCGCCGCCGGTCCCGGCGAGTCGGATGCGGTCGGCTCGGCCCCGGCGCCGGGCGATCCGCATGAGCGCGGCCCCGACGACCCGCGCCCGACTGAGCCAGACCCGGACGGGGCCTCCAACAAGGTGGACCTGACGGCGCCGGACCTCGGCGCGGTGACGGAGGACACGGCGGGGGAGTCGAGCGCGGCGGGGGACGTACCCCGGCGGCAGTCGGCGGGGCGGCGGCGGGCGACGGCCGCGCCGGAGCCCGCGCCCGAGCTGTCCGACGCCGAGCTGCGCGGCGCGTTGGAGGCGATCCTGCTGGTCGTCGACGAGCCGGTCAGCGAGCTGGTGCTGGCCCAGGTGCTGGACCAGCCCGCCGAGCGGGTCGGGCCGATGCTCGACGAGATCGCCGCCGGCTACACCACGGCCGGGCACGGGTTCGAGCTGCGCCGGGCGGCCGGCGGGTGGCGGCTGTACACCCGGCCGGAATACGCTACGTACGTTGAGCGGTTCGTGCTGGACGGGCAGTCCGTGCGGCTGACCCAGGCGGCGCTGGAGACGCTCGCCGTGGTCGCCTACAAGCAGCCGGTGACCCGTTCGCGAATCTCAGCCATCCGGGGTGTGAACTGCGACGGGGTCATCCGTACGCTGGTCACCCGTGGCCTCGTCGAGGAGTGCGGCACCGAACAGGACAGCGGGGCGTTCCTCTACCGGACCACCACGTTGTTCCTGGAGAAGCTCGGGCTGAACACCGTCGACGAGCTGCCGCCCCTCGCACCCTTCCTGCCCGACGACGTAGAAGAGCTTGCTGATGCGACCCGATAACCGTGTCCCCAAACCCGACGCCCCCGTGTTCGAGGGGGCTGAGCGCCTGCAGAAGGTGCTCGCCGCCGCCGGCGTGGGTTCCCGGCGCGCCTGCGAAGACCTGATCTTCCGCCGCCGGGTCACGGTGGACGGGCGGGTCGCCAAGCTCGGCGACAAGGTCGACCCGGCCAAGGCCGTGATCCACGTCGACGGAGAGCGCCTCCAGGTCGACACCCGACTGGTCTACGTGGCGATGAACAAGCCGCGCGGGGTGGTCACCACCATGGCGGACGACAAGGGCCGCAACGAGCTGGCCGACTTCATCGGCAGGCGGCTGGATCAGCGGGTGTACCACGTCGGGCGGCTCGACGCGGACAGCGAGGGCCTGCTGCTGCTCACCAACGACGGCACCCTCGCGCACAAGCTCATGCACCCCTCGTACCAGGTGCTGAAGACCTCCCTCGCCGAGGTGGTCGGCCGGCTCGCGCGC
>NZ_JAGPXZ010000598.1:0-3885 GCF_018070305.1 Micromonospora sp. M51
GTGAGTGGGTCGCGTTCCAACGCCTGGCTGAGCCGGTCGGCCACCGGCCCGGGACGGCCCTGGCGCAACTCGCTCTCCGCCCACTCCACCAGCGTGCCGAGCGCCTGCTGACGCAGTCGTTCCCGGACCCGGGCCGCCCAGTCGCCGGGCAGCCCGTCCAGCGGGTCGCCGCGCCACAGCTCGACCGCCTGACGCAGCAGCTGCGCCCGTCGCGGGTCATCCGCGTCGAGGTGCTGGATCTGCTCGCTCAGGGTGCGCAGTTGCCGCAGGTCCACCCGGTCGTCGGCGGCCTCCAACTGGTACCCGCCCGCCCGCCGGGCCACCGTGATCGGGCTGACGCCCTCCCCGAGCGCGGCGGCGGCGAGCAGCCGGCGGATCCGGGTGATGTAGGTGTAGAGCACCCCGCGGGCGTCCGCCGGGGGCGAGCCGTCCCACACCCGGTCGATCAGCATCTCGACCGGTACGCCCCGACCGACGTCGACGGCCAGGGCCGCCAGCACCAGGCGCTGTTTCAGCGGGCCGAGTTCGATCGGCCGGCCGGCCACCTGGATCTGTAGTTCGCCGAGTATTCGAAGTTCCACGGCATCGCCCCCGCGCCCCGTTTGGTCGTCCACATCGGCCGTCACCAGGCCGGACGTGCTTGTCAAGAATTCGTTCAGCTTCCCTACCGAATGCGGCTGCGAAGGTTTTGCCACAGCCGATCCGATGCACCGCTACCGGAGAGGCGAGCACGACCGACCAGTGCACTTCCCCTTCCGAGAGGAGCCGCCAGCAACAACTTCATCGAACGATGCGCAGAGAGCCGCCGGGGTGCCGGCAGCCCTCGTGATCTTGCACGTTCGCAGCGACTCTAACCGGCGATCGGTGGCTGTCATTGCCCCCGAGGCGATGCCGGCTGCCCCGACGGGCCCTTCACCGGCCCGAAAAACCACCTTTTGCATTGGAGGACACCTGCTATGCGATTCTTCGCAGCACGCGGAAACCGGCAGTACACGACCCGGCTGATCGCCGGTGCGGCGCTGAGCCTCGCGGTCATCGGGGCGAACGCCCTGCTCACGATCTCGCCCGCCGAGGCGTCATCGATCAACGGGCCGATCACCCGGACCGAGATGCTCGACCGCGCACAGAACTGGGTCGATCGCGACATCACGTACACCCAGACCGGCACCTGGGCCAAGGACGTCGACGGTTCGCACACCTACCGGCGGGACTGCTCAGGTCTCGTCTCGATGGCCTGGCACCTCTCCCAGAGCTATGTCACCGACCAGTTCCAGGGCAGCAACGCCATGTGGACCACGCTCGGCAGCATCAACGACTTCCAGCCCGGTGACGCCATGGTGCGCAGCGGCCACATCGAGCTCTTCGCGTTCTGGAAGGACAAGAACGACCACTCCAAGGGCGCCTATGTCTACTCGTTCAACAGCGACGGGCAGACGGTGCAGAACCCGTACGCGAACAACAACACGGGCTCACGCGGCTTCAACGGTTGGGACGACCTGAGGACCTACAAACCCATCCGGCGAACCGGTATCGAGGCCACCGAGCCGACACCGGAGCCGGAGCCGGAGCCAACGCCGGTCGCGGACCCGAACGTGGTGCAACTGTCCGGGGACTTCAACGGTGACGGTCGCGACGACGCCGCCATGCTGTACCTCCACAAGGACTCGTCGATCGATTTGTTCACCTCGCTGGCCAACGCCAGTGGCGGGTTCGGGGCGTACTTCGGCAGTTACAAGCTGCCGGCGAATTCGTGGAAGTGGAACTCTTTCCGGACCATCGTGGGTGACTTCAACGGTGACGGGCGTTCGGATCTGGGGGCGATGTACTACCAGGCGGACGGGTCGATCACGATGCACACCGCGTTGGCGAACACCAGTGGTGGGTTCGGGGCGTTCACCGGCAGCCTGACCGTGCCGGCCAGCGCCTACTGGAAGTGGGACTCCGTGCGGTTGACCACCGGTGACTTCAACGGTGACGGCCGCGACGACGCCGGAATGCTCTACCGCTACAAGGACGAGTCGATCGAGCTGTTCACCTCGCTCGGCAACGCCAGTGGCGGGTTCGGCACCTTCACCGGCAGCTACAAGCTCCCCGCGAACTCCTGGAAGTGGGGTTCGTTCAAGACGATCACCGGAGACCACAACGGCGACGGCCGGTCGGACGTGGCCGCCATGTACTACCAGGCCGACGGGTCGATCACCATGCACACCGCGTTGGCGAACACCAGCGGTGGGTTCGGTGCCTTCACCGGCAGCCTGACCGTGCCGGCCAGCGCCTCCTGGTACTGGGACGCCATCCGCCTTCTCTGATTCTCCCCTCGCCGCGGGAGGGCTCGACCGTCGAGCCCTCCCGCACGCGTCGCCACGTCGGACCAGACCAGCATCAGCCGGCGCCCACCCGCGCCCGTACGCCGAGGAGTAACCAGTAATGATCAGTACAACGAGGTCGGGCGCCATCGCCGCGTTGGCAGCGGTCGCCCTGCTCGCGGTCGCCACACCGGCCGTCGCCAAGGACCCGGGCGCCGACGCCCCGAACGGACACCCGGCCATCTCCGGCCTCTCCCGAATGACAGCGACAGCGGCGGTCCCCCCGGGCTATCCGGTGACGGGCATCGACGTCTCACACCACCAGGGCACCATCAACTGGTCGACGGTGGCCGCCGCGGGCGCGAAGTTCTCCTACGCCAAGGCCACCGAGGGGCTCTCCTTCATCGACAGCTCCTTCACCGCCAACTTCCGAGGCGCGAAGCAGAACGGCATCCTGGCCGGCGCCTACCACTACGCCCGCCCCGACAAGTCCGACGGCACCAGCCAGGCGAACTACTTCCTCGACCACGCCCAGTACTCCCAGGACGGCAAGACGCTCATCCCGATGCTGGACATCGAATGGCCCTGGGAGGGGTCGGGCGCGCCGTCCCCGTGCTACGGGCTGAGCACGAGCCAGATGTCGACGTGGGTCAAGCAGTTCGTCGACCGGGTCTACGCGCGCACCGGCCAGCGAACGATGATCTACACGAACACCAACTGGTGGAATCCGTGCACCGGCAACAACGCGACGTTCGGCGCCAACCCGCTCTTCATCGCCAACTACAGCTCCACGTACAAGCCGTTGCCCGCGGGCTGGAACCAGTTCACCCTGTGGCAGTACTCGGACAGCGGCTCCCTGCCGGGCGACCAGGACGTGTTCAACGGAAGCCTCAGCCAGCTCCAGGCGCTCGCCGGCGGCAGCCCGGCGCCGACTCCGGTCGCGGACCCGGACGTGGTGCAACTGTCCGGGGACTTCAACGGCGACGGTCGCGACGACGCCGCCATGCTGTACCACTACAACGACGACTCGATCGAGTTGTTCACCTCGCTGGCCAACGCCAGTGGCGGGTTCGGGGCGTACTTCGGCAGTTACAAGCTGCCGGCGAACTCGTGGAAGTGGAACTCGTTCCGCAGCATCGTGGGTGACTTCAACGGTGACGGGCGTTCGGATCTGGGGGCGATGTACTACCAGGCGGACGGGTCGATCACGATGCACACCGCGTTGGCGAACACCAGTGGTGGGTTCGGTGCGTTCACCGGGAGTCTGACCGTACCGGCGAGTGCGGCCTGGAAGTGGGACGCGATCCGTCTGACCAGCGGTGACTTCAACGGCGACGGACGTGACGACGCGGCGATGCTCTACCACCACAAGGACGACTCGATCGAGTTGTTCACCTCGCTGGGCACCACCAGTGGTGGGTTCGGCACGTTCACCGGCAGCTACAAGCTGCCCGCCAACTCGTGGAAGTGGAACTCGTTCCGGACCATCGCCGGTGACTACAACGGCGACGGGCGCTCGGATCTGGCCGCCATGTACTACCAGGCCGACGGGTCGATAACCATGCACACCGCGCTGGCG
>NZ_JAGPXZ010000599.1:0-3884 GCF_018070305.1 Micromonospora sp. M51
ATCGTGGGGGTCACAACGACCGGGTGGCGGGGGGCATTCCACCCTGCCGGACCTCAGATCCCGCGCCCGTGAAGACCGGGCGGCGGGAGGTGGTGCTGCGATCGTCAGGGTGTGTAACGACCCCGGCCCGGCCACGATTCCCGCCTACGGGTGCCCACGGCCACCACCCACAAACACCCACAACCCGACACACCACCCACACAACCACGGCCCCACGGCACCGAACCGGCCCGCACGCCCGTGATCCACTCGGGTTCACGGAAACCGGGGCATCCGGGACGCCAGGACACCCCGACTTCATGAAACCCGAGTCGATCACGCATCGGACGACGGCATCAACGTCGGCGGCGGTGACCATCGGGAACGACCCGTCGGCGAGCCGGGCGGCACGGTCGGGCTGGTGCAAAGCGCACACGCCGACCCTTGGGCAGAACGCCATCATCCGCGCCTCCCCGGCGGACCGCCTCCCGTCTCGCCGGGAGCCGTACCTGGCGGCGCAGAGTTCACGACCCGCACCAGACGAGGCCGAGATCACAACCCGCACCAGACGAGGCCGAGATCACAACCCGCACCAGACCAGGCCGAGATCACGACCCGCGCCAGACCCAGCCGAGGGCACGACCCGTGCCAGACCCAGCCGAGGGCACGACCCGTGCCAGACCCGGCCGAGGGCACGACCCGCACCAGACGAGGCCGAGGTCGGGAGTCGCGCCGGACAACGCGGAGGTCGGGAGCCGTACCAGGTGGCGGGGTCTTTCTGGACGGGCTGGCGCCCGTCGGAGTGTTCCGACGGGCGCCAGCTTCCGTGCAATCCGGGCGCAGCCCGGTGGGGTTGATCAGTGCGCCGCACCACCGAAGCGCTGGCGGCGACGCCAGGCCAGGGTCAGCAGGAGCATGACCGCTCCGGCGCCGACCAGGCCGCCGCCGAGCTTCATGGGTGTGCCGAGGCTGTCACCCGTGACGGGCAGCGGCTGCTTCTTGTGCAACACCCGCAGCTCGGTGCTGGCGGTCCGGCCGGACTCCCGACCGGTGGCGGTGAAGGTCAGCAGACCTGTCACCGACGGCTTGTAGCTCTTGGTGAAGCGACCCTGGGCGTTGGTGAACGCCGTGAAGTTCAGGGGCGCGCTCGCCTGGTACGCCACCGGGGTCATGGCCACGGTGCTGCCGTCGCTCCGGCGAGCCGGAGCCTGACCGCCGGCCGGTGCGGCCAGCGGGGTCACCGTCACGGAGATGTCGACCGTCTCGTTCGGGCCGAAGCCGGTGCCGGTCAACAACACCGTCTCGCCGAGGAAGATCGTCGGCCGGTTGACGGTCAGCGAAGCGGCTGCCGGCGGGTACGGCGGCGGCTGGGGCGGGTCAGTGGTCGCGCTGGGCGTCGGCTGCGGCTGTGCCGCCCCCGCTGCCGTCGGCACGGCCACCACGGCCAGGCCGACCGTGAGCGCCATGATGATGCGGGATAGCCGCATGATTGGTTCCCTCCTACTGGTCACAGCTTGGTGCGGAATGAACTTGGGTGGTCCAGGGGCTGGCGGTGGGGGTCAGCCACAGCTCGGCCTGCCCGACGCCGGTCTTGGCGGTCAGCACGGTGACCTCCAGCGCCCGTTCGGCACCGGGGCCGACGTCCACGCTGGCCGTCGCCACCTGGCGGCGGCGTTCGGTGCCGCTGCCAAGTGCCGTCTCGACCCCGTCGAGCCGGGCCTCGAGCACCGCTCCACCGGCCGGGCTGAAGATCGACACCAACGTGCGTGCGGTGTACGGATCGCCTGCCAGGCCGAGGCCGAGGACCGACTCGGTGAGTCCGGACTTCGGCGCCGTCGAGCGGAGGGTCACCCGCAGCCGGAGCTCGCGGCGGCCGTCGGGCCGGCATTCGCCGACCGTCAGGTTCGCCGTCGGCCGCAGGTAGTAGCCGAGCTTCGCGCCGCTGCCGTCGTTGAGGAACACGCCGACAGTTGGCACGGTGTCCTGCTCCGGGAGCGTTCCGGCCATCCGGCTGTCGCCGAATGTCCGCTGCTCCTCAGGTCGGGCACTCCAGAACAATATCCGGCGTTCCGTGATAGCACGGTCAAATGCGGACAACAACACCTTCGGGTTGACATTCTTCTTGAAAAAGGCGTCGAAGACCGCTGCCGCCGACGCCGCGAAGAACTCGTCCTGCTGTTTCAGGTCCAGCCGCTGGTAGCTGTCGTTGAGCAGCGTCTGCACGACCTTCTCGCTGGCGAGCGGCACACCACCGGGCACGAGCACCGGGCCGGTCGCCTTGAGCAGATAGGACAGCACCACCGGGTCGACGGCGAGCACGCCGTCGACTGTGGTGCCGGTCTTGCGGCGGAACATCTCGCGGTACAGCGTGGCGGCGGTCGGGAAGTGCGGAGACAGGTTGACGTCGGCGGGGTAGATGCCGGGCAGGTCGGTCCAGAGGGCGCGGGTTTCGGTGGGCACCTTCAACGCCGGGACGAACCGACCGAGCGAGGCGCTACTGCCCTGCTTGCCCATCTTCACTGCGCCGTTCTCGGCCTCGATCATCGCGTACGCGCCGAACATGCCGCCGGTCGCGCGGAGTTCGGCGAGGTTCTGCGAGACGAGCAGGTAGCGACGAGGGCCGTTCGCGCCGAGCAGCGGCGGCAACAGACGGGCTCCCTGGTCGGCGGCCGTGGTGAGGCTGGCCAGCCGGCCGATCTCGTCACGCAGGTCGGTCAGCGCCTGCCGAATCTGGCTGACCAGCCGGTCGGCGGGCACCGCGGCCAGATCCCGGCGGGTCCGCTGCACCGACTCGTTCACCCGGGTCAGCTCGGCGGAAACGGTGGTGAGCCGGGCCAGGTCCAGCCGGCCGCCGGTCGGCACCAGGCTGGTCAGGTCCGTGCGGAGCAGGGTCGGGAACGCCTGCCGGGCCAGGTCATCGATGGCGATGGCGATCCGGCGGACGGCGTCGAGGTCGTCGCCGGCGATCGGCGTACGGCGGCCGAGTTGCCAGCTCGGGTCGGTGGTCGCGGCGCGGGCCGCACCGGCCTGCTCCTGGAGCGCGGCGAGGGTCCGCAGCGCCCGGGCACTGTCCCCACCGACCACCTGGGCGCTCAGCTCCCGGGCCAGCCCGGCGGCGTTGAGCAGGTGGGCGCGCGCCTGCCAACCGCGGAAGCCGATCCATCCGCCGGTCGCCAGCAGCAGCGAGCCGACTACCAGGACGCCGAGAAGGGCCCGGCGCAGTCGGGCACGCCGACGACGCCGGGACCGGCTCCGTCGCCGGGTCGGTCGATCGCTCACCGTCACACCACACTCCTGTTCACGGAACCGGACAGAAGGTCGATTCCCTGACGTTCTTAGCACGCCTTAGGGAATTTCGTGCCCTTATCACGGTTGTTGCCCTTTTAATGAGTATTCTTCGCACTTACCGGCTGGCTGGGCGCGACCCGCCCGGCCGCCTCGTGCAACAGCCGTTCGATCTGGTCCACGCCGGCGGGCAGCGCCATCTCCCGCAGGTACGCGGCCCGCCCTCGACGCCCCCACTCGGTACGGGTCGGCGGCGGAATGGTGGCGGCCAACCAGAACCGGTCGGCCAGCGCCGCCCAGTCCTCCGGCGGGCAGGACAACCCGGCCCGCGCCCGCTCGACCAGCTCGGCGGTGTCCCCACCGGCCGACGCGATCACCGGCGCGGCACAGGAGAGCGCGGCCTGGAGCTTGCCGGGCACGGTGCCGCGCAGCTCCGGAAGGTCACGCAACATGACCAGCTGGTAGTCGGCGGCGGCGTACAGCTCGGGCATGTCGACCGGCGAGCGCCGCTCCAGGAAGCGCACGTTCTCCGCACCCAGCTCGGCGGCGAGCCCCCGCACCCGCCGCTCCTGCGCACCCGAACCGACCAGGACCAGATCCATCGTCCGGTCCAGCGCCGC
>NZ_JAGPXZ010000006.1:0-29917 GCF_018070305.1 Micromonospora sp. M51
CAGCGGCACGGAACGCGGCGGGTCGGGACGAGGGGTGAGCGCGGGGACGGCCATGGATGCATGGTGTCGCCCGGGTACGACAGAAATGCGTCGTCAGTGGACAGTGGCCGGCGTCCCGCTCGATCCGGCCAACCACTCGTCGGCCAGCACGGACCAGACTTCGAGGTCGATCCGGCCGTTCGGGCCGGGGGCGACCTGGCGGAGCGTGCCGTCCAGGCGCAGGCCGAGCCGACCGGCGAGGGCCTTGCTGCGGGTGTTGTCGGCGTTGGTGCGCCACTCCACCCGCTGGATGCCGCGCTCGCGCACCGCCCAGTCGACGAGCCGGCGGACCGCCGGTGCGACCATGCCCTTTCCCTCGGCTGCCGGCTCCACCCAGCAGCCGACCTCGCAGACACCTCGGGTCACGTCGAACGACACGAGCAGGACCCCGCCGACCAGGGTGCCGCGCCACCACAGCCCCCAGATGCCGCCGCTGTCGCTGGCCCAGCGGTCGGCGTAGCGCTGCAGGACCGCGCGGGCCGACGCAAGGTCGGTGGCCACGAAGGTCGGCGACACCCACGGTTGGATGTGCTCCCGGGCCCGGTCGAGGTTGGCGAGGAACTCCTCGGCCCGCCACGGCTCCAGCGGGCGCAGCTCGACGTCCTCGGTCAGCGGCACTGCGAACACCGGGCCTCCACTCAGTTCGCTCCGAACATCGGTGACAGGTTCGCACAGGCAGTTCCGGCGAGGCGCGGCCGCCCTCGCGCTCACAGTGGCAGATGGGTGCGCAGGGCGGCGAACTGGGCCACTGTCAGGTAGGAGGGGTTGGCGGCCTGCGGCTGACGCAACACCTCCAGGTCGGCGAGTCGGTCGTCGGCGCGCAGCACGGTGCGGGGCACCCGGTCCCCGGCGGCGAGGATGGGCAGGTCCAGCGGCACTGACCACTGCTGCCCCGCAGCGCTCGGCGTGGCCGCTCCGGTGACCCGTCCGACGCCCCACACCCCGTACGGCAGTCGGGCCCGGCTGCCGCTGGCCCAGAAGATCACCGGGTGCCCGGCGCGCATCAGCCGCGCCCGATAGCCGGGGCGGACGCACCAACTCGTCACCAGTGGCTCGGCGGCGAACCGGGCGGTGAGGTCGACCAGGTCAGCGTTGCCCTTGATCAGCCAGGCGCCCAGGTCGTCGAGGCGCACCCGTGACTCGGTCATCCGCTCATCCTGCCCGGCCGGCGGTCCGCCCAATCAGATGATCATGTGGGTCCAGTAGCTGAGCCACAGCACGAACAGCACGCCCTGCACCACGGCGAGCGTCGCGGTCAGCCACACGTCGACGCTGGCGTGCCGGGCCCAGCGGGCCAGCACCAGCGCCACCGGGAAGACCGCGAGCAGGTAGCGCAGCAGGCTCTTGTACACCGGCGGCCCCATCGACAGCGGCACCAGCACCATCAGGACGCCGTACACCAGGTAGGCCAGTTCCCGGCGGCGGAACCCGGCGACCAGCACGCCCAGGACGGCCACGGCGAACCACACCCGGGCGGCGTCGCGTGGCTCCCCGGTCAACCCGTTCAGCAGCACCGGCACCGGGTTCTGCACCTCGATCCCCCACCCGGTCTGTTGCGCGTGCTGGTAGGCGAACCAGTCCCCACCCCGCCACCGGCAGTACGCCATGAAGGTGAACCACCCGGCGGGCAGCAGCAACAACGGCCACCCGATCCGCAGGTAGCCGAGCAGGGCGCGCGGGCCCAGCCGCCAGTCGTGCTGGCGCAGCAGCACCAGAGCCAGCGGCAGCACCGCGAGCAGGCCGACGGAGCGGCTCATCGCCAGGAAGTAGCCGACCACCCCGACCAGCAGCCACCGCCTCCGCTCGGCGTAGTAGAAGGCGGCCAACGCGAGGCAGACGAAGAGCGACTCGGTCAATGCGGCCTGGAACAGGAACGCCGTCGGCAGCAGCACCAGGTACCGGGTGAACCGGCGGGCCGCGCGCGCGTCGCCGAGCAGCAGCTCGGCCAGCCGGTAGCCGTACCAGAGCGCCAGCAGGAACGCGACGTTGCTGATCAGCAGCAGGGCCAGGGCGTTGTCGCCGCCGAGCAGCGCGCCGATCGGCCGGGCCAGGAACGGGTACAGCAGGGGGAAGCCGAAGTCTCGCCACGGCTCGGTCAGGGGCAGGGTGCTCAGCCGCAGGTAGAGCAGCGAGTCCCAGGCGAACCAGAAGGAGATCCACCGGTGCCCGGAGATCTCCCGCTGTTGCGCCCACATCAACGCCTCGTCCGGCGGCGGGGCGCCGGGCACGCCGTCCCAGGCGTGCAGGACCAGGAGCCCGAGCACTGTGAGCAGCAGCTTCGCGCCCAGGAACAGGGCAATGACGTACGGCCAGGGCGCCGGCACCCGACGGGCCAGGCGCGCCGCGCCGCGGCCGGCCACGATCGCCCGGGCGGCCAGCGCCGTCGTGCCAGTGCGCCACCGGTCCATCCGCCCCGCTCCCCCGCTCCCCGGCCGCGTGGGGAGTCGCTCTTCTCGTGGTACGCCGCCGCGCGCCCCGCCGAAGCGAGGACCAGCCGCCATCAAGTGTGACATTCTGCGCAGAACGGGTAGACGCCGCGCCTCAACCATGGCGGTGAGCAGGGGGAGCGCGTCAGCATGAGCGAGCACATCGGCACGGTGGTCATCGGCGCGGGGCCGGCCGGGCTCACCGCGGCGTACGAGCTGCTCCGGCACGGCCGATCGGTCCAGGTGTTCGAGGCCGACGAGGTGGTCGGCGGGATCAGCCGGACCGTCGAGCGCGACGGGTGGCGGTTCGACATCGGCGGGCACCGGTTCTTCACGAAGGTGCCCCGGGTCGAGGCGTTCTGGCACGAGATCCTGCCGGACGAGGACTTCCTGACCCGGCCCCGGATGAGCCGCATCTTCTACCGGGGAGCCCTGTTCAACTACCCGTTGAGCGCCATGAACGCCCTGCGCAACCTGGGTCTGCCGGAGGCCGCCCGCTGCCTCGGATCGTACGCGCGCGCCCGGCTGCGACCACCACGCGACCAGTCGCACTTCGAGGGCTGGGTGTCGGCCCGGTTCGGCTGGCGGCTGTACTCGATCTTCTTCAAGACGTACACGGAGAAGGTCTGGGGTATGCCGGCGCACCGGTTGCAGGCCGACTGGGCGGCGCAACGGATCAAGAACCTGTCGCTGGCCACGGCGATCCGCAACGCGCTGCTGCCCCGGCGTCGGCGCACCGACGTGACGAGCCTGATCGAGCAGTTCCAGTACCCGAAGTACGGGCCGGGGATGATGTGGGAACGCTGCGCCGAGCGGGTCCGCGAGCGGGGCGGGCAGCTGTCCACCGGCAGCTGGGTCACCGCCGTGCACCGCGACCCGGCCCGCCGACGGGCGATCAGCGTGACCGTCAACGGCACGGGCGGGCAGCGCACCGAGGCGGCCGACCACGTGATCTCGTCCATGCCGATCTCGGAGCTGGTGGCCGCGCTGCACCCGCCGGCCCCGCCGGAGGTCCGGGCCTGCGCGGCCGACCTGCGCTACCGCGACTTCCTGACTGTCGCCCTGGTCGTGCCGGCGGAGTTCTCGTTTCCGGACAACTGGATCTACGTGCACGACCCGGAGGTGCGGGTGGGCCGGATCCAGAACTTCGGCTCCTGGTCGCCGTACCTGGTGAAGGACGGCCGCACCTGCCTGGGCCTGGAGTACTTCGTGTTCGAGGACGACGAGATGTGGCGTACCCCGGATGCCGATCTGGTGGCCCTGGCCACCGCGGAGCTGGAGCGGTTGGGGTTGGTCCGACCCGGTGTGGTGGAGGCCGGCTACGTCGTGCGGATGCCCAAGGCCTACCCGGTGTACGACGAGCGCTACCAGCACAACGTGGAGGTGATCCGGGCCTGGCTGGCCGAGGCGGTGCCGAACGTGCATCCGGTGGGCCGCAACGGCATGCACCGCTACAACAACCAGGACCACTCGATGCTGACCGCGATGCTCACCGTCGAGAACATCGCCACCGGGAGTACGCACGACATCTGGTCGGTCAACGTGGAGCAGGACTATCACGAGGAATCCGCTGGCGGCGACAACCGGCGGGGCACGGGACGGGACGCGCCGGTGGTGCCCAGCCGGGTCATCGCGGCCTCGATCAGCGCGCCGGGCGGGTCGGACGAGCGGTCCTCCGCGGCGGCTCCCCCCGCGTGAAGCCGGCGCAGGCCTCACGAAACGAGCCGACGCTCAGTCGGCAGTGCCATCGCGGCGGTGGGTCACCTGCGGGGTTCGCCGGTGATGCCGTCCAGGACGGTGGTCAGGTTGTGGTGGAAGGTCTCCTCGGCATTGAGGTGCGCGCCGTCGATGACGAGCCGGGCCACTGTGGGGTACCTGCCGGTCGTCAACATGCGGGTGAGGTAGGGGCCGAGGCGGGCCTGAAAGGCGGCGAGGTCGGTGCCGGTGGACCGGGTGGTGCGGCGCTCGGTGACCTCTCTGCGGACCGCTCCGACGAGGAAGGCGTTGAGGGCGCCCACGGCTCGCTGGAGGTCGTCGATGTCACGCACGGCAGGGGCCTTGCTGAGCGCCGCGGCGGTCGCCTCGCCCACGGCGAGCGCGTGCGGCCCCAGGTGCGGCCGCCCGCCGAGCAGGTCGGCGAACCACTCGTGCGCGAGGGCGGCGTCACGGGTCGCGTGGGCGATGGCCAGCACCGTGGCGCGCCACTGCGCGTGCTGGGCCACCTCGGCGATCCGGGCATAGACGACATCGACCATGAGGTCGAGCAGTTCGGATTTGTTGGTCACGTAGTCGTAGAGCCGCATCGGGCCCACACCGAGCTCTTTGGCGATCTTGCGCAACGACAGCCCGTCGAGGCCGCCCGCGTCGGCGAGCCGGATCGCCGCAGCGGCGATCTTGTCCCGGCTCAACGGCACCGGCGCCGCCCTCGGTTGAGGTTCGGGCCGCTCCCACACTGACAACGGCTCACTACCGTACGGCGTATCCACAAATACAGTGTACGGTAGCGCCATGAGAACGCGAATCGCGATCGCCGGTGGTGGCCTCGGCGGGTTGACGCTGGCCCGGATCCTGCACCGGCACGGCATCGACGCGGTGGTGTACGACCGCGAGGCGAGCCGGTCCGCGCGCCCCCAGGGCGGCGCCCTCGACCTGCATCCGGAGTCCGGGCAGCTGGCACTGGCCGAGGCGGGTCTCGCCGACCGGTTCCAGTCGGCGGCGCGGCCCGAGGGCGAGGAACATCGCATCCTCGACCCGACCGGGCGCACCCTGGTGCACCACGTGCCGCAACCCGGCTCATTCTCCGGGCGACCCGAAATCGACCGCAGCGCCCTGCGTGATCTCCTGCTCGACTCCCTGCCCAGCGGCACGGTTCGTTGGGGGCACCGGCTCGTCGCGGCGACCGCATGCCCCGACGGGGGCTGGGATCTGACGTTCCACGACGGCCACCGGGCCAGCTGCGACATCCTCATCGGCGCGGACGGCGCGCGCTCGGTCGTCCGCCCGCTGCTGACCGACGTCGCGCTGTCCTATGTGGCGACCCTGGTGGAGCTGAGCGTCGAGGACGTCGACCGGCGTCATCCCGACCTCGCCGAGCTGGTCGGCCCCGGGAACCTGTGGTGCGTCGGCGCGAACCAGATCCTGGCCGCCCAACGCCTCGGCGACGGCAGCCTCCGGGTCGGGATCTCACTGCGCGCGCCGGAACAGCCCCTCGACACGTACCGCAGCAAGCGCGCCCTACTGGAGATGTTCGCGGGCTGGGCCCCCCGCCTCACCGCACTCATCGAGGCCGCCGACAGCCCACCGACGGGACGCCTGATCGAGGCGATGCCTACCGGCACGCGCTGGGCAAACCGGCCGGACGTCACCCTCATCGGCGACGCCGCGCACCTCATGCCGCCGGTCGGCGAGGGCGCGAACCAGGCCATGCTCGACGCGGCGGAACTCGCCGGCCAGCTCGCCGGCAGCCCCGCCGACCCGAACGCGGCGATCCGCGGGTACGAAGAGTCGATGTTCACCAGGATCCACCCGATCGCCGAGATGTCCGCACGGGTCCAGGCCATGATGCTGTCCCCTACCGCGGCGGACGACATCGTCCGCTTCTTCACCCGGCCGGCGGAACCGGCACACGCGGACTGACAACGGCTGTCCCACCCCGGAAGCGGCCGTTCAACCCGCCGGTGCCACGAAGACGAGGTCGGAGATGACCACCGGAGGAACCTCGGCCACCGCCTCGACGACCATGCGCCAGGTCCCCACCGGCGGCAGAAGGTAGCCGTCGTAACGGCAGTGCCCGTCGGGGCGCAACATGGTCACGGCGACCGGTTCGCCGCGGTCCGGGCACTCGAGTCGGGCGTGCAGGAGCAGGTCCGGCCGATCGGCGGTCACCACCACCGGCAGCGGCGTGTCCGCCACCGCCACCTCGGGCACGTCCAGGCCGAGTTCCACCGGCGGCGCCAGGATCTCTCCCAGGTCGACGGGATCGATCTTGTCGAGGATCACGTCGAGCACCCGACGCGACGCGGTCAGCGGGCCGTGTCGTTCGGCGAAGCAGGTCGCCTCCTCGGTGGTGGCCCACTCCGGTGGCACGGCACTGAACAGCGGCACCGTCCCGTCGCCCAGATAGTCCCGACCCTGGTAGGCCTTCCCGTACGACAGGCCGTCCCGGTCGACGGTCACGCTCTGCCAGGTGGGCTGGCGTTTGCCGGCGACGGCGTGAACTGTGTACTCGGGACGGCCGTTCACCCGCACCGCCGCGGCGATCTCGTCGTGGAAGGCCAGTCCGGACGCCACCGCGTCCGGCGGCAGCCCCGGCAGGGCGGCGGCCCGCACGTTCGTCGGTCCTCCGCCCACGTCCAGGCAACGGTACGTCGGCAGCAGCTCGTACAGTGACGGGAAGGTCCGCGTGACGTCGGTCAGCAGCGTGTCCCAGCCGAGCGAACGCAGTGGCCGGAAGGCATCGCCGGTCAACGCCCGCACCGCGTTCACCGAGCCGCGGTAGGGCGTGCCCAGTGTGACCAGTCGGCGGGTCAGCTCCCGGCCACCCAGCACCTCGATGAGGTACCGGGCGACGAGCCCGCCCATCGAGTGACAGACGAAGACGACTTTGGCGCTCGGGCCGCCAGCGCCGCGCCGCCACTCGTCCAACCAGGACCGTACGTGCTCGTTCAGAAGCCTCGCGGTGTGCCGGTTCGACCGACGCCAGTCGTAGCTGAACACCCGCAGAGCCGGGCCGAAGGCATCGGTGAGCTGTCGCAGCAGGCGGTCGTACCCGGGGCCGCCATAGAACCCGGGCCACAGGTGGAGACCGCGAACCGCACCCGCCGGCCGCAGGCCGTCCGTGTCCGGCGCACCCTCGGCAAGGCGCAGCAGTTCGACGGTACGGGCGAACGCCGCAGCGCCTCGGGCGACCGTGGGCCAGGACAGATTCCAGACGTCGCCCCGCCCGGGCAGCGTCAACACGCTCCCCGTCACCCCGGGCACCATGACGACCAGGTCACGGGTGGGCATGCGGCTCCTCCGCTCGGATGGTTCGGATGGTTCAGTTCCCTCGGGGCCAGGGCGTCCAGGTGCGGCGTCGCCGACCCTCTGACTCTTCCGGCGGGGTCGGCGTCGCCGCCATGGAGGAGGGCTCCGGTTCCGGGGCGAAGACCGGCCCATCCGCCGGGACGCGCTGCCGGCGGCCGCCCGTCGCCCCGCTCTGCTCGGGCGGTGCCGGAAGTCGCCGCAGCTCCACCATGTGAACCCCGTCGTCGCCGCCGCTGGCCAGGAGCGTCCGACCGTCACGTTCAATGATCGTCAGTGCGCGTACCGCCGCCGTCTGGGTGGTCAGTTGGGCCAGACGCTGGCCGGTCCGGCAATCCCAGAGCAGCACCGTGCGGTCGTCGCCGCCCGAAGCCAGCACCGTGCGCCCGTCGATCTCACCGATGGCGAGCGCGTTCACCGCCTCCCCGTGCCCCCGCAGGGTGTGGATCTTTTCGCCCCGCTCGACGTCCCAGAGCACGACGTTGTTGTCCTGCCCGCCGGTGGCGAGCACTGGTCGGCCGGAAAGGTTACCGGCCGCGAGCGCCCGCACGTAGCCCTTGTGCCCGGCCAGCAGCTGCACCTCTTCGCCACCGAGATCCCGCAGCTCGACGGTGTCGGAGAAGCCGACCGTCACCACGACCCTCCGGTCCCCGTGGACGGCGACGGCGAGGGCGTTGACCCGACCGCCCGCCGTCTGCACTGTCCACCTCTCGTGCGTCGCCGGAGACCACAGCACAAGCTGCCCCAGGTCGCCCGTGTAGGCGACCAGAACGCCCTCCCCCAGGTCGCAGAACGCCACCGCCATGACGGACAGCACGGCGTTCCCACGGGTGGCGTCCAACAGGTCGCCGGTGGCGGCGTCGCACAGTCGCACGGACTGGCCGGCGGCGACGGCGACGACCGGCCGGCCACCCAGCTCGGTGACCGCCAGGGCGTTCACCGCACCGACCCCGACGATGGGCTGGCGGACCCGTCCGGTCATCGCATCCCAGACCAGCACCCGCCCGTCACGGCCGCCGGTCACCAGCACGTGCTCGGACCCGATCCGGGTGAACACCGCGCTGGTGGTGAACCTGCCGTCGTCCCGGGTGGCGCCGCCGGTCGACGTCACTGTCTCCCAGAGCCGCAAGGTGCGGTCGGCACCGCCGGTGGCCAGCACCGCCGGCCCCCGACCCGTGTTGAATCCCAGGGCGAGGATCGACTCCCGGTCGCCGGGCGGATTGTCGCGCGGCTCCTGCTCATCGCCGGGCCCCTCCGGCCCTTCGAGTGCCAGCATCCGGCGGCCCTCGCCGCCCCAGTCGGATTCGGCGTGGTACACCGACGGCGGATGGCGCAGCGTGCGCAGCGCGGAGCCACTCACCGGGTCCCACAGGCGCACACCGCCGTCGTCACCGGCGGTGGCCAGCACCGTCCGGCCGTCGATCTCACCGAAGGCGAGCGCGTTGACCGCTCCGGTGTGACCGGTGCAGCTGACGTGGGACTCGCCGGTCCCCGCGTCCCACAGCGTCACCGTGCCGAACGCACCGCCGGTGGCCAGCAGGAGCCGACCGCCGATGGTGGCCGCCGCCAACGCGTAGATCCAACCGGTGGTCCCCAACGTCCGCAGCAGGACCCACCCCTCGGGGTCCCAGAGGCGTACCCGGCCGTCGTCGCCGCCGGTGACGATGAGGAAGCGGCCGTCCCGGCCCTGGGCCGTCACGATCGCCCGCACCGTCGTGAGATGGTCCGGCAGGGTGGCATGCAGGTTCAGGGCCGGCAGCCCCCAGATCCGCACGCTGCCCGCCTCGTCGCCGCCGACGAGCAACGCCCGCCCGTCCGGCAGGGTGACCGCCGCCAGCGCGTGCACCCAACCGCCGGCGTGGCTCACCGACGCCTCCTGCGCGCCGGTGGTGAGGTCCCACAGCCGCACCGTGCCGTCGGCGCCACCGGTGGCGACGAAGTTCCGCCCGTCGACGGCGACGATCTCGACGGCGAGCACCGGAGCGCGGTGCCCCCGCAGCGTCGCCCGGTGGTTGCCTGTCGTGTCCCAGACGCGGACGGTGCCGTCCCCACTGGCCGTGGCGATGACCACGTCGCGCGACACCTCACGGATCGCCACCGCGGTCACCGCGCTGGTGTGCCCGGCCAGGCGTCGGTGGAAGGCGCTGCGCTCGCCCCGGCCCCACAGGCCCCGCCAGGGGACTTCGTCGACCGGGTGCAACAGCGGCAGGGCTTCCGGCTCGTGCGCGAGGGCCACCGACTGCAACGCGGCGGCGCGCTGCGCGGTGGACATGTCCGGGAAATCGGCGGCGGTGCGCCAGTAGAGCCGGACCAACGGCCGATCGCGGTGGTCGACACCGGCCAGGACCCGCCACAGCCGGGTCGGCTCGGCGTAGAGCAGGAAGGCGCTGTCGTCGACGAGTTCCGGCAGGCTGTCACCGGCAGCGGCGTGCGTCGCCAGGTGCCGCAGGACGTACGGATTGGCGTCCGGCCAGCGACGGACGCCATCGATCGTCGTCAGGCCGACCAGAGCCCTGGTGATGAGCGCCTGCACCCGCCGGGTCTGGGTGCCCCGTCGGAGGTAGTCGTTGTACGACTGGTGGTACAGCCGGTAGACGGCCTGGCCGTCCTCACTCGACTCCACCAGGTGCGCGCCGGCGTTGGCCATCAACCAGTGCAGGTCGGCCTCGGTGTACCGACCGCCGTCGGTGACGGCGTTGGCGAGGGTGAGCCACACGTCCCGGCGCGGCAGCCCGGCGCCCTCCGCCCACGCCAGCGGGGTGAGCAGGTCACGGACCCTGCGCTCGTGGTCGCCGAAGCGGGCGAGGTCCTCGGCGAAGGCATTGACCACGCTGCCGCTGAGCAGGCTGCGCATCTGCGGCGAGCCCAGGTCCGCTACCTGCGGCATCCGGGCGAGTCGTCGGGTGAGGAGGCGGGCGAAGAGGAACACGCCGTTGCTGTGGGCGGCGATCTCCTCCGCCGCGCGCCGGGCCTCGCCGTCGCGTCCCACGTAGGGAGAGCCTGCGGTGTGGGTCAGCCGCCGGAACGAGTAGCTGGCGATGTCCGCGTCCTGGTCGGCATCGCGGTCCAGCCAGATCACCTGGTCGTCGCTCACCCCCAGGGCACGCAGCAACGGCCGGTGCCCCTGCTCGGCGCTCACCGGGTCACCCGAGCGGTCCGGTCGGGTAGCCACGAGGACCTTGATGCCGGGCAGATCGGCGAGCGGTCGCAGCAGTTCCGAGGCGATCAGGCGGATGTCGCGGTGCTGTGCCTCGTCCAGCGCGTCCAGCAGGATCGTCGCCCGGTGACGGCGAACCTCGCTGACCCGGTGCACGAACTCGCTCGCGGTCTGCCAACCACGGCTGGGCGCGGTGATGTTCAGGGCCTCGGACAGTTCGTTGACACAGTCCAGGATGGCCTTGTTCTTGGCGTGCACTCCCGCGTGGATCGACCCGGCTGTCGGGATGGTGTCCACCGGGACCCCGCTGAGGCCACCGTGGATCTCCACCTCCTGCCGGTAGTCCGGGACCGACAGGATCGCCAGCCGACCGAGCACTGCCGATTTGCCGCACCCCGGGGACCCGGTGACGGCGAGCATGCCCGGCCGGTCGTCGTTGAGCCAGGCCACGATCCGTCGCAGTACGGTGTGCCGACCGGTGAAATACCACCCCTGGTCGTCTCCGGCATCGATGCCCCGGAACTTGAGCATGAAGTGCTCGACGACGTCCGCCGGCAGCAACGCGTTTCGCTGGCGCTGCTCGTCGACGTTGACGTCTGGCAGCCAGCCGCGGTGCCGTGGGTTACGGAAGAACCGGCCCACCATGCCCGCCATGTCATGGTCGGGGGTCTGCAGGATCCGGCCGGCATCAATGCTCGCGAGCTTCACCCGCAGCGCCTGAGCCAGCTCGTTCGGGGTGATGTGCCGGTCCCGGTCGGTCCACGGCAGGTACGACGGATCCGGTGGCGGGCCATCCCTGAGCACCTCGGCGAGCGCCCGGGAGAAGACGAGTTCCTTCGCCACCTCGAACCGGCTCGCGGAACTGATCACCGCGATGTTGGGCCGGCCGCCACCGGCCGCGACGCGACGCTCCGCCTGCCGGCGGAACCCGTCGACGATCTCGTCCGCAGCACCACCGGCGCCGCACGCGTCGACCAGGACGACGATCTCGGCGACGTCCTTCGTGGCGAGCAGCTCACCGAGCCGCCGCGCCGACATCGCGGTCTCCTGCGCCGGCTCCGGGCCGGTGGTGTCCCGGCAGCACAGAAAAAACTCGCCGCCGTGCACGGCCTTGCCGTGACCGGCCCAGTAGACCACCAGCCGGCGCGGGTCCGGGGACCACTCGCGGATGGCTTCCTTCACGCTGGCGGCGAGCCCGTCGCGGGGAAGGTCGCTGGCCGCGCGAATGAAACCGGTGCGAGCCAGGACGGCCGCCGCCGCTTCCACCTCCGGACGAATCCGACGCAGCGGCGGAAGCGCGTCGTACCTGTCCATGATGACCGTCACCAGCTCACCCCAGGGCCGTTCCGGCCCGTCGCCGCGCATGTCGGTCAACCGGTACTCCTCATCGCCGCATCTCGCAGGAAGCAGCGTAGTGCAAAGGTCACCAGCCGCAACGGCGCGGGAAACCGCTTACCAGAGCGCTATTGACGGTTGTCACTGGCTGTCAGTACCGTGATGCGGGCAGCGAGAAAGCGCTTTCCGACCCCTCACCGTCCAACAGGGAGCGCCCCCATGCCCCGACACCTCCGCGCGTTCTGCCTGATCCTGCTCGCCGTCGCCGCCGTGGTGAGCACCACCACCGCCCTGCCCGCCGAGGCCGCCCCGCGCTTCCGGGTGCTGGTCTTCTCCAAGATCACCAACTTCTACCACGACTCGATCCCGGCCGGCATCGCCGCGATCCAGCAGCTGGGCGCCGCCCACAACTTCGAGGTCGTCGCCACCACCGACGCGGCGGCGTTCACCGACGCCAACCTCGCCACCTTCGACGCTCTCGTGTTCAACAACACCAACTCGCTGCCCACCTCGGGCGACCTGCTCAACGCCAGCCAGCGGGCGGCGTTGCAGACGTTCATCCGCAACGGCGGCGGCTGGGCCGGCCTGCACGCCGCCTCGGCCAGCGAACGCGACTGGCAGTGGTACGAGGGCCTGGTCGGCACGATTTTCGACTACCACCCCGACTTCTCCGCCACCGGTGGCACGTTCCCCGGCCGGGTCAAGGTGCTCGACCGGGCGCACCCCTCCACCCGCAACCTGCCGGAGCTCTGGGAGCAGAGCGAGGAGTGGTACAACTGGCGGACCAACCCGACCGGCAAAGTGCACACCCTCGCGCAGATCAAGGTGCGCGACGGGATCAACGGCCTGGACGAGGGCGTCGACCACGCGTACTCCTGGTGTCAGCGCTACGACGGCGGCCGGTCCTGGTTCACCGCCGGCGGGCACGCCAGCTCCCAGTTCAGCAGCGCCACCTTCCTCGAGCACCTGCGCTACGGCATCGAGTGGGCGGCCGGCGCGGTCGCCGGTGACTGCTCGGCCACCAAGACCGGCAACTTCGAACGGGTGGGCCTGGTCACCGAGAACCTGGCCGACCCGTTCGAGTTGGCCGTCGGCCCGGACCGCAAGGTCTACTACATCCAGCGCACCGGAGCGCTGAAGGTGGTCAACCAGGACACGCTCCAGGTCACCACGCTGCTGGACTTCGCGTACACCTCGGCGATGACCGACCAGTCCGACGGGCTGCTCGGCATGACCCTGGACCGCAACTTCGCCAGCAACGGCTGGATCTACCTGCTCTGGTCGGACAAGACCCTCAAACAGCTCAACCTGTCCCGGTTCACCGTCGCCAACAACAGCGTCGCGCTCTCCTCGGAGAAACGCCTGCTGGCCGTCCCCACCTACCGGGGCGAGGGCCGGGCCAACTCGCACATGGGCGGGTCGCTGGCAATGGACGGCGCCGGCCGGCTCTACGCGGCGATCGGTGACAACACCGACCCGTTCGCCTCCAGCGGCTACACCCCGATCGACGAACGCGCCGGCCGCGCCGCCTGGGACGCCCAGGGCACCGCCGGCAACACCAACGACCTGCGCGGCAAGATCCTGCGGATCACCCCACAATCCGACGGTACGTACACAGTGCCCAGCGGCAACCTCTTCCCGGCCGGCACCGCGAGGACCCGGCCGGAGATCTACGCGATGGGCATGCGCAACCCGTTCCGGATCACCATCGAGCCGCAGACCAATGCGGTGCTGGTGGCCGACTACGGCCCGGACGCCCGCGCCGCCGACCCCAACCGTGGCCCGGAGGGGACTGTCGAGTTCAACCGGATCACCAGCGCCGGCAACTTCGGCTGGCCGTACTGCGTGGGCAACAACGTCCCGTTCAACGACTACAACTTCGCCACCATCGACTGCGCCAAGGTGACAGTGCAGACGCAGCTCGGGCACGACCAGCACGCCCACCCGTTGGACGTCTACACCGGCTGCTCGGGGCTGCTCTCCACCGAGGCGGACGCTGGTGACGGCCACGGGCCGGGGCAGAACCTCTACACCCTGATCACCGCGCAGTACACCGACGGCGGCGCGGCCGGTGGCGTACCGGCGCTGACCGGCTCGACCCGTGTCCAGTTGCAGCCGAAGAGCAAGGAGGCGGAGCACTTCAGCGCCCAGTCCGGCGTCACCGTCAACGACCGGGCCACCGCCCGCGCCGGCAAGCGGCTCGGCGACGTCGACCACAACGACTGGGTCGCGTACGGGCCGGTGGACCTGCGCAACGTCGGCTCGGTGACCCTCGGCCTGACCAACGGCGGTCTCGGTGGCACCATCGAGCTGCGCACCGGCTCGCCGACCGGCACGCTGATCGGCACGGCCGCCGTCGCCTCGACCGGCGGGTGGGACAACCTGGTCTCCCCCACCGTCACGCTGACCAACAAGCCCACCGGCACCACCACCCTGTACGCGAAGTTCGTCAACGCCGCCCAGACCGGTGGCACCCCGGACCTGCTCGCCCTGGACTGGCTACGGTTCAACGGCGCCGGGGTCAAGCAGGAGCCGGGCGGGACGCTGTCACTGGCGGCGAACCCGGCCAGCGGCACCGGAACGCTGAACACCACGCTGACGGCCACCGCGACGGCACCGTCCGGGCAGAGCATCACCGACTACGCGTGGGACTTCGGTGACAACAGCGCCGTCACGCACGGGGCGACGCTGCGCTCGATCGCCCACACCTACCCCCGCAGGGGCACCTTCACCGCTCGGGTGACCACCACCTACAGCAGTGGGGAAACGCGCTCGATCAACCTGACCATCACGGTCAGCTGACCGTCACGCGGTGGTGGGCGGGGTCGCTCTCCGCCCACCACCGGTGGCAGCTCGCCGGCAACACCGAGTTGCCCGCACTCGCCGAGCAGCGCGGGCGCACCGACCGGGCGGTCGCACGACGGTGTTGCTCACCGAACGGTGCGCGCCCAGACTGATCCGGACGCGGACTGTGGGGCGGTGCGCGACGGCACCGCCCCACAGCTCACAACGGTCTACTCCCAGGAACTCTGCTGGGTGTAGACGAGGTTGCCGGGGACGACGGTGCCGTTGGTGCTCCACTCGGTGTACGCCCAGAAGTCGCCGTCGGCCAGCGGCTTTGTCGGCTTCAGCTTGAACGAGTACGTCAGGCCGCGCTCCACACTGGCGGGAGCCTCCAACGTGGCACCCGCGTACGTGGTGTTGCGCCCGATGATGGCGTGCCCGAGCTGGAAGTCAACGACGGGACCGCCGGGGTACTGCGCGAACACGTACGCCGTGTAGCGCCCCGGCTCGGGCAGGAACTTGTAGGCCTGCTCGGTGCTGGTCCAGTACCTGTCACTGCTGTAGATCAGCTTGTCGCCCTTGTACAGGTACAGGTCGAGGTTCGTGTTCGGATCGTCGGTGGTGGTCTCGAGCACGATGCCGGCGGTGTTCGCCGGCACTGTGAAGTCGACCTTCTTCACACCGGTCGCCTTCGGGTCGAACACGCCGCCGTAGACGCCGGCCGGCATCGAGTACGACGTCCGCCGCATCGGCGTGTAACCGGTGCTACGGCCGACGAACGGTCCGGTGAAGCCGGGCTGGAGCGAGCCGAACGCACCGTTGGTCATCCGGCCGAACTCCTCGCCGTCGTCGGCGTACGGCCGGGGGGTGATGCCCCACGGGCGGGCGGCGACCGGGATCCGGGCGCTGTGTGCCTTGCCCTGCCAGGTGATCGAGCCGGTCACGTACCGGTCCCAGGGTGCGCTGCCGCGACGCAGTGTGATGGTGACGGTCGCGGACGCGCCGGGTGCCAGCGTCACCGAGGACGGCGACACGGTGGCCCTCATGCCGGGCAGGCCGGACACCGACGAACGGTAGGTCTCCTTCGTCTTACCCACGTTGGTGAGGGTGCGGGTGACGGTCACCGGTCGGGTGCCGTCGTACTCGCGCAGCGAGACGGCCGGAAGGTTGAGTTCCTTGCCGTCGGGCTGGGCCGTCTCGCTGAACGTGGTCAGGTCCGCAGCCGTCGGTTGGATGACCAGGCCCGGGTCGGTGGCCTTGGCCAGGTTGATGAACCCGCTGCCCTGCTCCAGCGGGTCGGTGGTGCCGACGGTGTCGGTGGCGGTGGTCCGCAGCGCGGAGGCGACCGCGCCCGGCGACCAGTCCGGGTGGGTGGCGCGCAGGATCGCCGCCGCGCCGGCCACGTACGGCGAGGCCATCGAGGTGCCGGAGTACGCGTCGTAGTTCCGGCCGAAGTTGCCCGCCGGAGAGACCGCCGCGATGATGTCAGACCCCGGTGCGACCAGGTCCGGCTTGAAGACGCCGAAGGTCACCTTGTCCGGGCCGGTGGAGGAGAAGTCCGCCACGCTGGGCAGGCCGGGGACGCTGGAGCCGTCACCGCCGCTGCGCACTGAGGCCTTCGCGTCGGTGGGGTGGCGCATCAGGTAGTTGAAGAGGGTGCCGGCCTGCTTCTCGGTGGGCAGGTAGACCACCGGGAAGTTGAAGATGGAGTTGATCCGGTAGTTGCCGACCGGGTCGAACACCACCATCGCCGCCCCGCCCTTGGCCTTGATCTCGGCGGCGGAGCCGAACATGTCGGACAGCGCGCAGGCGACGACCTTGCCCTTGATCTTGGCGCTGTCGAGGCTGCCGGGCTCGCAGTAGACCGCGCCCAGGTCGGGCGAGCCGGCCTGGTCACCGAAGACCATCGGCAGCGAGTCGCCACCGGGCAGGGCGTCGAGCGAACCGCCGACGAGCTTCGTGCCGTCGCCCAGCTTGATCGTGGCCTCGTCGAGCTTGGTCACCGCCGCGCCGACAGTGGTCACCCACGGTGCCGCGTTGCTGATGGCCCCGCTCACGATGCCGGTGTTGCCGGCGGACGCGGCCACGAAGACCCCGGCGAGCGTGGCGTTGAGGAACGCGATACCGATGGGGGTGTTGGCCTCCCAGTCGCCGAGCTGGGAGCCGATCGAGAAGTTGATGACCTGCACGCCGTCCGCGACGGCCGCGTCGATGCCGGCGATGATGTCGGCGTCGTAGCCCATGCCACCCCAGAGCACCTTGTAGACGGCGATCTGGGCGTCCGGGGCCACCCCGGAGACGGGGCCGAAGCGGCGACCGTCGATGGTGACGTTCGGCAGCGGCAGGCCGGCCGCGGTGGAGGCGGTGTGCGTGCCGTGCCCGGACACGTCGCGGGGAGACAGCATCTCACCCTCGGGCACGGTGCCGCCGTAGGCGAGCCACGAGTCGGCGAAGTACCGCGCGCCGACGATCTTGCCGTTGCAGTGCTCGGCCACGAAGGCGACACCGGTCTGGCAGGTGCCGCGCCAGTTCGCGGGGGCGGGCATCTTCTTGGCGAACGACGCGCTCTCCGGCCAGATGCCGGTGTCCAGGACACCGATCACCATGCCCGCGCCGGTACCGGGGCCAGGCTTGCCGGGCTTGCCGGGGGTGTCCGGCCTGCCGGCGGTGTCCGCTCCCGCCGACTGGTCCCGCTGTTCAGGGGTGGCGGTGGCCGGGGTGGTCGCGATCGGAGCGGTGGGCGGGGGCGTCGGGGTGCCCAGCGCCCGTGAGGCGGTGACGGCGCGGACGCGCTTGTCCGCCCGCAGCGCTGTCACCTGCTCGGTGGTCAGCTTCGCGGAGAACCCGTTGAAGGCGGTGGTGTACGCGGCGGTGACCTGGACCTTCGCGGCGGCGGCGACGGCGTTGCGCTGCGCGTCGAGGTGGCTGCGGTAGGCCCGCGCCGGCGCGGACGTCACGTCCAGCCGGTCACCCGCCTCCGGGCGGGTTCGCGCCAGCCCGGACGAACCACCGGCGTACGAGGTCAGGGGCTCCTCGGCCAGTTCGACGATGTACCTGCCCGGGCGGCTCTCGTCCGCCGTGGCCTGCTGCTCGGCCGCGTTCCTGCCGCCCGGTCGGCGGTCGGCGCCGTCGGTCAGGATGACCTTCTTGTCGGACCCGGGGGTGAAGTACCCGCCCGCGCCGCCGCCCTTGGTTCCTGCCGGGGCCGCCGACGCCGGTCCCGCGATGCCGGCGGTGCCGGCGATCAGGGCGAAGACCAGCGTCGGTATCGCTAGTCTTCGCACCCTGTCTCTGCTCGTGCCTGTAGCCACGAGGCTCCTTTCGGTTGCTCCCTTGTGGAGCTGTTCATCGAACGCGACCCGCTCATGGGAGCGCTCCCCCACCTAAGCCGCCGATGGTTAATCGATGGTTTGCGCGGTGTTACGGATCGCCGGTGCGTATAAGATCACGTTCTGCCGGCCGCGCCTAGATCACTTTTTCCGGACCTCGCAGGCGCAGGGCGTACGCCCCGGTCAGAGTCGGCCCGACGGAGGGGTGACCGTCCAGCAGGTCTCCCAAGAGGCTCCGACGCGGCTCTCCACAATGGTTGATCGGCCGAACCATCTGGTTGTATTGTCGAACCATGCAGGCTGGTGAGCTCGACGCGGCGCAGGAAGCACTGATGCGTTTCGTCCGCAATTTCGGCCTCCATCAGCCGGACCGGACACCCTGCGGGCAGCCCTTGCCCATGTCGGAGGCGCACGCCATGGTGGAGATTGCTCGGGAGGGGCAGATCCGGCAGGTGGAGTTGGCTCGCCGGCTGCGTCTGGAGAAGAGCACCGTCAGCCGCCTGGTCAGCAACCTGGTCAACCGGGGCTGGGTGCACCGAGAGACGGCCGAGGGTGACGGTCGTGGCGTTCTGCTTCTGCTGACTCCCGCGGGCGCCACGGGCGCCACCCGACAGGCCGATGCCCGTCGGACCCGGCTCACCGCCCTGCTCGATCGCGTGCCCGACGACCAGCGCGCGGCAGTGGTGCGTGCGCTCCAGACCCTCGCGGAGGCCACCGGTGAACCGTTCTGACCGCCCTCGCCCCCATCGGGCTCTCCTCCTGGCGGCCATCGCCGCCGCCACGCTGACCGGCGGTTGCGCCGACGACTCCGCGCCGTCGATACCGACAACGACCACCTCCGATCGGCAGGCTGACGTCGCCGATCGAGGGGCTTCCGTCATGCCGTTCGACCTGGAACGCACCACGCACCGCTTCACGAAGAGCGACACCGGCGGCGTGCAGACCGTGGTCGCCGACGACCCCCAGGACACCACCCAGGTCACCCTGGTCCAACACCACCTGAGCTCCGAGGTCGAGCGGGTCCGGCGCGGTGACTTCAGCGACCCCGCCCGCATCCACGGCGCCGAGATGCCGGGCCTGGCAACGCTTCGGGCACACGGCGGGCGGATCACCATCACGTACGAGGCGGTTCCCGGCGGCGCGCGCGTCACCTACGCCACAGACGACGCGGCGCTTCGCGATGCCCTGCACCACTGGTTCGATGCCCAGGTCAGCGACCACGGCTCGCACGCCACCCGCTAAGCGCCACCAACCGAGTGGCCTCCGCCACCTCGGCGGCGCCAGAGCACCGTGCAGGCCGCGGCGAGGGCCAGCCCGAGCAACGGGGCGGCACCCACGCCGGCGAGCGTGCAGGCCACCGCGAGCAGCGCCGGCGGCACCCAGCACCAGGCGGGCACGGTACGCGGGACCCGACCGCGCCGACGGGCCGCCGCCTCCACGGCCATCGGCACCACCAGCACCGGCAGCGCGGCGGCCAGCACCGTCAACCACTGCAGCACCAGACGGTCGAACCGCGCCACCGCCAGCACACCGCCAAGCACCGCGACGAGCAGCATCGCCGCCCGCACCGGCAGCCGGGGAGCCAGGCCACGCAACGCCAACGAACCGGAGTACGTGGTGGTCAGCGCCGCCGCGAAGACCGCCACCGCGACGAACAGGTTCGCGTACCCGGCCAGCCCCGAGCCGGCGGCGAGCAACGCCACCACGTCGGCCGAGCCGGTGCGCAGCCACAGGCCGGCACCGGCGAGCACGCCGAGCAACGCCGGCCCGACCAACAACCCCACGCACCAGGCCAGGTCCCGCCGCCGGGCAAGACCCACGCTGAAGTCCGGCGCGCGCAGCGCGAACACCGCCGCGTACCCGATCAGCGCCGCGGCGTCGACGAGCCCACCGGCGGCCAGCCGGACCGGCGCACCCGGTGGTGGCAGCACCGTCAGGCACCAGCCGACCAGCACCACAGCGCTGAGCGTGGTGAGCACCGCGACCCGGTTGCCGAGCCGGGCCGGCGCCCACGAGACGGCGAGGACCGCCACCTCCAGCAACGCCGGCCCGGCCCAGGCCGGCAGGTGGGTCAGCGCCGCCAGCGACGCCCCGCCGAGGCCGACGTTGAACCCGTTCCACCCGATCATCGACGCCGTCAGCACCGCCGCCAGCAGCAGCCGCGAGGTGTCCCCCAGGTACGCGGGCAGCACCGCCGTCAACGGCGCACCGTCGCCGAGCGGCCGGCGCAGACCGATCCGGCCCTGTCCCCAGAGCAGGGCCGCCATCAGCGCCCCGCCGATCAGCAGCCCGGCCACCGGCACCGCGCCGCCGTGCCGGGCGGCCATCGCCGCGCCGAGCACCAGCGTGGCGGGTGCGGTGCCAATGCCCAGCCAGGCGCCGACCGCCGCCGGCCACCGCCGTTCGGGCAGGTCAGACAACGTGGCGCAGGTACCCGGCGATCGCCGCGTCGAGCACCTGGGCGCCCGGACGCGCCCACACCTCGGCGGAGAAGACCTCCACCTCGATCGGGCCGACGTAACCGGCCGCGTCGACCGCCTCGCGCAGCCGGCGCAGCTCGATGCACCCGTCGCCGGGCAATGCCCGGCCGAGCAGCACCCCCTCCGGCAGCGGGGTCACCCAGTCGCAGACCTGGAACGCGGCGATCCGGTCGGCGGCTCGCGCGACCTGCGCGTACACCGTGTCATCCCACCAGACGTGGTACGCGTCCACGACCACGCCGACCACCGCCGGGTCGAACCGCTCGGCGATGTCCAACGCCTGACCCAGGGTGCTGATGACGCACCGGTCGGCGGCGAACATCGGGTGCAGCGGCTCGATGGCCAGCCGCACCCCGGCGGCCTCGGCGTGCGGGGCCAACTCGCCGATCGCGTCGGCGACCCGACGCCGGGCGCCGTCGATGTCCCGGTTGCCGGCGGGCAACCCACCGGACACCAGCACCAGCTCCGGGGCCCCGAGGACGGCCGCCTCCTCGATGGCCCGCAGGTTCTCCGCGCGCCAGTCGTCAGCCGTGAAGAACCCACCCCGGCACAACGACGTGACGGCGAGACCCGCGTCGCGGACCAGTTTCGCCGAACGGGCCAACCCGTACTCGGCCACCGGCTCCCGCCACAGGCCGATACCCGGCACGCCGGCCGCCACGCACCCAGCCACCACCTCCGGCAACGGCCAACGCTGGGCGGTGGCCTGGTTGAACGAGAAGCGGGTCAGGCTCATTGTGCCACCCCCGCCACGGTGAACAGGGCCCGGGCGCGGGCGGCGGCCAGCTCGGCGTCGGGCAGCAGCCCGGCCGCGTCGGCCAGGGTGAGCAGTGTGGCCAGGTGCGCCGGCGACCGCCCGGACTGCGCGCCACCGACCATGGTGAAGTGGTCCTGGTGCCCGGCCAACCACGCCAGGAACACGATCCCCGTCTTGTAGTGCCAGGTCGGCGCCGCGAACAGGTGCCGGGCCAGCGGCACGGTGGGCGCGAAGATCTCGTCGTACGCCGTCAGGTCCCCCCGGTCCAGAGCGGCCAGCGCGGCGGCGGCGGCCGGTGCGATGGCCGCGAACACCCCGAGCAGCGCGTCGGAGTGACCCACCTCGTCGCCCCGGATCAGCTCCGGGTAGTGGAAGTCGTCACCGGTGTAGAGGCGTACCCCGGCCGGCAGGCGACGGCGCAACGCGATCTCCCGGTCGGCGTCCAGCAGCGACACCTTGATGCCATCCACTGTGGACTGGTGGGTCTTGATCAGCTCGATGACCGTGTCGGCCGCCAGGCTCAGGTCGACAGCACCCCAGTAACCGGTCAACGCCGGGTCGAACATCGGGCCCAGCCAGTGCAGCACCACCGGCTCGTCGGCGGCGCTCAGCAGCTCGTCGTCCTCCAGTAGGTAGTCCTCCGGGCCGCGCGCGGCGGCGGCCAGGTGCCGGCTGCACATCAGCACCGGCCGGGCGCCGGCCGCCCGCACGTCGTCGAGCTGCTCGGCGTACGCGGCGCTGACCGCCGCCAGGGTGGCCGGACCGGCCGGCAACTGGTCGGTGCCGACCCCGGCGACGATCCGCCCACCCACCGCGCGGGCCTCGGCGGCGCTGCGCCGGATCAGCTCCCGGGTCGCCGGATAGTCCAACCCCATCCCCCGCTGGGCGGTGTCCATCGCCTCGGCGACCCCCAGCCCGTACGACCACAGGTGCCGCCGGAAGGCGAGGGTGGTGTCCCAGTCCACCGCCGCCGGGGCGCCCGGCACGTTCTCCGCGCCCGGATCGGCGACCACGTGCGCGGCGGCGTACGCGATCCGGCTGGTCGCCGACGCGTCCGGTCGGGCGAAGCCGCTCCCCCCGGCGAACCGGTGCCGTCGCCCACCCGGCAGCACCACGGCCGCGGTCATGAGCGCAGCTCCGGCACCTCGACGCGGATGCCCTCGCGGGCCGCGCGCAGCCCCAGCTCGGCGAGCTGCACCCCACGCGCGCCGGCCAGGAAGTCCCACCGGAATGGCTCGCCGGCCACGACGTGCCGCAGGTACGCCTCCCACTGCACCTTGAAGCCGTTGTCGAACTCCTCGTTGTCCGGCACCTCGGCCCACTGGGCGCGGAAGTCCTCGGTTGCCGGCAGGTCCGGGTTCCAGACCGGCTTCGGGGTGACCGCCCGGTGCTGCACCCGGCAGGACCGCAGGCCGGCGATCGCGCTGCCCTCGACGCCGTCGACCTGGAACTCCACCAGCTCGTCGCGGTACACCCGCACGGTCCACGACGAGTTGATCTGCGCGATCACCCCGCCGTCGAGCTCGAAGATGGCGTACGCGGCGTCGTCGGCGGTGGCCGGATACGCGTGGCCGGCCTCGTCCACCCGCTCGGGCACGTGCGTGGCGATCACGCAGGACACCGCGTTGACAGTGCCGAACAGCTCCTCCAGCACGTAGTGCCAGTGCGGGAACATGTCCACCACGATGCCGCCGCCGTCCTCGGCCCGGTAGTTCCACGACGGCCGCTGCGCGGGCTGCCAGTCGCCCTCGAAGACCCAGTACCCGAACTCGCCGCGTACCGACAGGATCTGACCGAAGAAGCCGCCGTCGACGAGACGCTTGAGCTTGCGCAGACCGGGCAGGAAGAGCTTGTCCTGCACCACACCGCTCCGTACGCCGGCCGCGTCCGCCGCCCGGGCCAGGTCGAGCGCGGCCGCGGTGTCCTCGGCCAGGGGCTTCTCCGTGTAGATGTGCTTGCCGGCCTCGATGGCCTGCCGGATCGCCTTCTCCCGCTGCTGGGTGACCTGCGCGTCGAAGTAGATCTCGATGTCGTCGCGGGCCAGCGCCGAGGTCAGGTCGGTGCTCCAGTCGGTCAGTCCGTGCCGCTCGGCGAGCTCCCGGAGCTTCGTCTCGTTGCGCCCGACCAGTACCAGTTCCGGCCAGATGGTGGTGCCGTCGGCCAGCGCCACACCACCGGATTCGCGGATGGCCAGCAGCGACCGGACGAGGTGCTGCCGGTAGCCCATCCGTCCGGTCACGCCGTTGACGATGATGCCGATCGACCTGCGGGTCATGGTGTTCCTTCCGTCGTGCTGGTCGTGCCGATCCGCGTTCAGTGGTTGGCGGCCGCGCTGCCGAGCAACCCACGCAGGTCGGTGGCGAGCCGGTCGAAGCGGGGATCCGACATCACCTGCGCGTAGTCGCGGTGCGCCGGCAGCTCGACCGGGAAGGTGCGGATGATCCGGCCGGGCCGGGGACTCATCACCACGACCCGGGTGCCGAGGAAGACCGCCTCGGCGATGGAGTGGGTGACCAGCACCACTGTGGTCCCGGTCTCCCGCCAGATCCGGTGCAGCTCGGCGTTCATCTGCTCGCGGGTCAACGCGTCCAGGGCGCCGAACGGTTCGTCCATGAGCAGCACCGGCGGGGAGTGCAGCAACGCGCGGCAGAGCGCCACCCGCTGCTGCATGCCGCCGGACAGCTCGTGCGGCAACGCCTTCTCGAAGCCGGTCAGACCGGTCATCTCGATCAGCTCGTCGGCGCGGCGGGCCGCCGTCGTCCGGTCCATGCCGCGCATCTCGGCCTGGAGCAGGATGTTGGCCCGGGCGCCGCGCCACTCCAGCAACGCGGCCTTCTGGAAGACGAAGCCGATCTCCTTCTGCGGCCCGCGCACCGGACGCCGCAGCAACGACACCTCGCCGCTGGTCGGCGTGACCAGTCCCGCGACGATCTTCAGGAGGGTGGACTTGCCACAGCCGGACGGGCCGACGATCGTGACGAACTCGCCCGGCTCGATGTCCAGTGAGACGTTGTCCAGGGCGGTGGTCTGCGACCGCCGGGTGGTGAACCGGACGGTCAGCCCGGACATCCCGATGGCGGTGCCGGTGGCTGCCGGCGCGGGGGTCACCGGGTCACCCCTGCGCCGCGTACGAGGAGTCCCAGTAGGCGCTGGGCGCTCCCGGGTCCTTCAGCTCGGCGTAGCGGGACATCAGCTCGATGGTCTCGGTCCACTGGGCCTCGGTGTTCACCCCGGGCGGGCCGTCCGCGCCGATCAGTGGCAGGTTGAGGGTGAGCTGCTTGGTGAGCACCTCGGGCGCCGGTTCGTTCTCGGCCAGGGCCGCCATCGCGCTCACCGCGCCGGCCGGGTCCCGGGCGGCGTCGGCCCAGGACTTCTGGGTGGCCCGGACGAACTTGCGGGCCAGCTCCGGGTCCTTCTGCAGGGTCTGCGTGTTGGCGACCAGACCGGTGCCGAGCAGGTTCATCCCGTAGTCGGCGAAGAGCAGTACGTCGACCTTCTTGCCGGTCTTGCTCTCGATGGTGGGAGCCTGGTCATGGAAGAAGCCCATGATGGCGTCGACCTTGCCCTCGGCCAGGGCGGCGATCTTGCCGGCGGCGTCGACGTTGACCACCTTGACGTCGTCCTTCTTGACGCCGTTCTTCTCCAGCCAGGCCGGGAAGGTCGCGTAGAGGGCGTCGCCGGGGGTGCCGCCGACGGTCTTGCCCTTGAGGTCGGCCGGGGTCTTGATGTTCTCCTCGGTGAAGAACTCCACCGAGGAGGGTCCCTTCTCCAGGTACGCGCCGAGGCTGCGCACCGGCATCCCGCTGGCCACCGACTTGAGCAGCACCGGGCTGTCCGCCCAACCGAAGTCGGTCTGCTTCTGGGCGACCTGCTTGACCGTGTTGCCCGAGCCGTTGCCGGGCAGGATCTTCAGGTCGATGCCCTCGGCGGAGTAGTAGCCCTTCTGCAGGCCGTAGTAGAAGGGCGCGTGCTCGCCGTAGGGCACCCAGTTGAGGGTGAGGGTGACCTGCTTGCTGCCGTCGGCGTTGGTGCTGCCGGCGGGGTCGTCCCCACCGCAGCCGGTCGCGGTGAGAAGCAGTGCGGCGGTGACCAGGATGGTGGTGGCGGTGCGTTTCATCGGTGCCTCCGTGATGGGGTCGGTCAGGAGGTGGTGAGGGACACGCCGGCGCGACGGCTGGCGTGCCAGGGAATGAGCAGTGCTTCGGCGATCTCGACCAGGACGAACAGGACGATGCCGATGGCGGACATCAGGATCAGGTCGGCGAACAGCAGCGGGGCGTCGAGGTTGCCGTTGGCCAGCAACAGGACGTAGCCGAGCCCTTCGCTGGCGCCGACGAACTCGCCGACCACGGCACCGACCACGGCGAGGGTGACGGCCACCTTCAGGCCGGCCATCAGGTGCGGCAACGCGTTCGGAAAGCGGATCTTGCGGAAGGTACGCCACGGGCCGGCGCCCATGGTGGCGGCGAGGTCGAGCAGTTCCGGGTCGGTGGAGCGCAGCCCGGCCACCCCGGAGATGACCACCGGGAAGAACGCGATCAGCACCGCCAGGATGATCTTCGGGGTGAGGCCGAGGCCGAACCAGACCACCAGCAGCGGCGCGATGGCGATCTTCGGGATGACCTGAGCGAACAGGACGATCGGGTAGAGCGCCTTGTCCAGGGTGCGGGAGTAGGCGATGGCGACGGCCGTGACCAGGCCCAACGCGGCGGCCAGCACGAAGCCGAGCACCGTCTCGTAGAGGGTGACCACTGTGTGCCGCGCCAGCTCGGACCACTGGGTGGTCATCGTCTCCCAGACCTGGCCGGGTGTGGGCACCAGGTAGTTCGGGACGTACTCCCGGGCCGCCACGAACCACCAGGCGACGAAGAAGACCGCGAGCACCAGCGCCGGACGCCAGAGCGAGTCGGCGAAGACCACCGCCCGCCGGCCGAGCGTCGGGCGTGGCGGACGGCCACCACCGGGTGGCGGTGCCACCGCTGTGGACGACGTCGCGCTGTCAGCGGCCTCCGGCGCGGCGAGGCTCTCCGGCCCGGAGGCGGCCGCCCGCGCACCGCCCGTCTGGTCGGCGGCCTGCCGGCCCGCCGTGTCCAAAGAGTTCTCGGTCACGCGGAACCTCCTCGGGGCCCGGCACGGCGCTCATGAAGCGGGCCGGTCGGCGGATCAGGCAAACGCTTTCCTGGAGCGTAGGCGGCACCCTCACGCCGGGCAAGGCCTTTCCTCGATCTATTCCGTTCGATTGCCGACCCAGCCGGCGCCGATCGCTCCGAGATCGACTCGGCTTGCTGAAAACCGGGCTGTCGACGGCCCTCGGACACCCCGATTCCAGTGAAACCGAGTGGACCACCCATCGGTCCACAGTGGATCTGGTGGTGCCCTGCGGACCGTCAGCCGGCCGCCGGGTAGGTGTCGAGGAAGCCGCACATGCCCAACCGGCCGCGCTCGACCGGCGCGGCCACCGCGTACACCCCGGCGTCGCCCAGGTGCCCGGCATCCCCCCGCTCCAGGGCGTCGAGCTGCGCGGCGGTGCCGGCGGCGGCACGGCCCGCGCCGTCCTCCCACCGCTGCCGCCACCGCCCCAGCAGCGGCTGGCGCAACGCGACAGCGGCGGCATGGAACGCGGCCAGCGCCGCCGGACCGCCGGAGCGCAGCGCCTGGAAACCGGCGACCGCCAGATCCCGCCTGCGGTACGCGGCGTGCACATCCACACCCGGCGCTCCCCCGTCGGGCAACGCCGCCGCCGCGGCGTACGCGGCCGGGTCGGCCAGCACCTCCGGCGGAAAGGTCAGCACCGCGTCGCCGGCCTCCGGCAGGCCGCTGTTCTGCATGAGCACCACGATGCTCAGCCCGTCCCCGTTGACCAGGCGGTGCACGGTGCCCGGCTCGAACCAGACCACCACCCCCGGCCGCAGCGACGTCTCCCGGAAACCGGCGGTGGTCAGGGTCTGCACCGCGCCCTCGCCGTCGGTCACCACGTACCCCTCGGTGCAGCACAGGTGCACGTGCGGAGTGCCGCCGACCAGGCCGTCGGGGGCCACCGTGTCGTAGACGCGCAGCCGGGACACCCCGATTCCGCCGGGCAGCGGTGCCGCCCGATCAGGGCGGGTGGCGCCACGGGCGGGAGGGTCATCGGGTTGACGTACCGCGAAGCGATCGGACACGGCAGTGCCTCCCTGCGGGAAAGGGCTTTCTCTGCGGTACGGTGACGCTAGCCGGCACGACGAAACGCCGTCAACAGATCGAGGGGGCGGGCCATGGCGACCCTGTCCGATGTGGCCCGCCGGGCGGGCGTCTCACCCGCCACCGCTTCCCGCGTCATCAACGGCAGCAGCAAACCGGTCACCGACGAGCTTCGCGAGCGGGTGCTCGCCGCCGTCGCCGAGTTGCAGTATGTGCCCAACGCGCACGCCCAACTGCTGGCCCGCTCGCACCGCAGCGCGGTCGGGGTGATCGTGCACGACGTCTCCGACCCGTACTTCGCGGAGATCACCCGAGGGCTGCAACGGGTCGCCACCGACCAGGGCCGGCTGCTGATGATCTGCAACAGCTACCGGGACCCGGACCGCGAGTTGGAGTACGTGGAGTTGCTGCGCGGCCACCAGGTGGCGGCGCTGATCCTGGCCGGCTCGGGCTACCACGACGAGGCGTTCACCCGGCAGCTCAACGAGAAGCTCGCCGCGTACGAGGCCACCGGCGGGCGGGTGGCGGTGATCGGCCGGCACGAGCACTCCGGCGACGCGGTGATGCCGGACAACCGGGCCGGCGGCTACCTGGCCGGGCGGGAGCTGTGCGGCCTGGGGCACCGGGCGATCGGCGTGATCGCCGGCCCGCGCATCCTGACCACCACGACCGACCGGCTGGCCGGTCTGCGGCAGGCGCTCACCGAGCAGGGCCGTGAGCTGCCCGAACGACGCATCCGTTACGCGGAGTTCGACCGCGACGGTGGTGCCGAGGCCACCGCCCGACTGCTCGACGCCGACCCGGAGTTGACCGCGATCGTGGCGCTCAACGACTCGATGGCGATCGGCGCGCTCGCCACCCTGCGCACCACCGGGTTGGCGGTGCCGCAGCAGGTGTCGGTGCTGGGTTTCGACGACATGCCCATCGCCCGGGACGTGACCCCCGCGTTGACCACCGTGCGACTACCCTTGGTCCATATGGGAGTGCGGGCGATGTCCCTGGTGCTCGGCCCCGGGGCCGCGGCGCCCCGGGTCGAGGTGCTCCCCGCCGAGCTGATCCGCCGCGACACCGCCGGCCCCGTCCCCCGTTCCACCCGCGCCACCGCGGGCTCCGCGCCACGGGCCCGGCGGGGGGACACCACGTCGTGACCGCCGTCAGCCCGACCCAACAGTCCCTCACCAGCGCCGATGTGGCATACCTGGTCGGCGCGTCGTTCGGGCCGGGCGCCGGGGTCCGCGACGCTGGTCCGCTGACCGGGGGTGGGTACGCGACGGTCTGGTGGGCGCTGCTCGACGACGGCCGTCGGGTGGTGCTGAAGCTGGCTCCGTCGGCCGAGACGCCGCAGCTGCGCTACGAGCGCGGGCTCTGCGCCGCCGAGGATCGATACTTCCGGCTCGTCGCCGAGCGGGCGCCGCAGGTGCCCGTGCCCGCGGTGCTGTGGCACGGCACCGACCCGGCGTACGGCGAGTGGTTGGTCACCGAGTTGCTGCCCGGCCGGTCGCTGTTCGACCTGGCCGAGGCCGGTGGCGCGGTCGACGACGGCCCGGCGCGCTACGACCTGGGGGTGGCTCTCGCCGCGTTGCACCAGGTGACCGGTGACCGGTTCGGTTACGACGGCGGCCGGGCCGCCGGCGCGACCTGGCGGGCGGCGTTCACGGCGATGCTCGACGAACTGCTGGCCGACGCGGCCGACTGGGACGTCCGACTGCCGGTGACACCGCAGCGCCTGCACGAACTACTGGGGCGGCACGCCGACGTGCTGGACGAGGTGCGCCGCCCGGCGCTGCTGCACTTCGACTGCTGGGACGGCAACGTGTTGGCGGCACCCGACGGTGATGGCCGGTTGCGGCTCTGTGGCCTGGTCGACGGCGAGCGGTTCCTCTACGGCGACCCCCTGCTGGACCTGGTCTCGCCGCGGCTCTTCCAACGCGTCGAGGACGACCCGGAGCACCCGCTGCTGCGCGGTTACCAGGCCGCCGCACCGCGGCCGCTGGTGCTGGACGCGTCGGCCCGCCGCCGGCTCGCCTTCTACCGGTTGCACCTGTACCTGCTGATGACCGTGGAGATGCCCAGCCGTGGGATGACCGCGCAGAGCCATCCCGGGCGGTACGCGCAGCTGGCCGCCCTGCTCGACGAGGAGATCGCCGCCCTCGCCTCGGGCTGACGGCCGTCGCGGGCGGCGTCCGACGCGTGATCGGACGCCACCCGCCGCCGGTCAGGGCAGGTCGATCGGGCGGAGCACCCGGTCCACGGAGTGCGCGATCTGCCGGTTGCCCTTGTTGACGTCGAAGGTGACGACGCGCGCGTCACGGTCGTTGGTGTCGGCGTCGACCAGCCGCACCTGGCGGAAGAAGTACAGGTAGGTACGGACGTCGACCTCCACCGTGGTGCCGAGCGCGGTGGTCAGG
>NZ_JAGPXZ010000060.1:0-14647 GCF_018070305.1 Micromonospora sp. M51
TTTTAGGCGTGGTGATCCACGCCATAGGGCGGCACAGCCGCACCGACAGCCCGGCGGCGGCACCCGGCCGGCGAGAGGAGGCCCGATATAGTGGCAGCGCATCTACCCGGCCCGCGATCTCGAGGACCGCGGGCCGCAGCAGAGGAACGGGCCCCACGCGGGGCCATCGGGGAGAGCCGGCGGTGGTCCGCCCGACAGAACGGACGACCCGCAGCCGCGCCCGGCGTCGGCGGGGGCCCGCGTGCCGTGGAGGAGGATCGGTGTCGCGTCGGCCGGCTCGGGCAGAGCACCCGCGGGACACCGGTGACGAGGCTCCCGGCAACCAGGTGCTCACAGTGCCCAACCTGATCAGCTTCGGGCGGCTGCTGGGCGTGCCGCTGTTCCTCTACCTCTTCCTGGTGGCGCGGGCCGACGTGGCCGCGGTCGTCGTCCTGGCCATCGGCGGCACCACCGACTGGGTCGACGGCTGGATCGCCCGCCGGCTGCGTCAGGTGAGCCGCCTGGGCGAACTGCTCGACCCGCTCGCCGACCGCCTCTACATCCTCGCCACCCTGGTCGCGTTCACCGCGCGGGAGGTGGTGCCGTGGCAGTTCACCGCGGCGCTGCTGGCCCGTGAGGTGCTCCTGCTCGGTTCGCTGGCGGTGCTGCGTCGCCACGGGTACGGGCCGCCGCCGGTGCACTACGTCGGCAAGACCGCCACGTTCCTGCTCCTCGCGGCGTTCCCGGTGCTGCTGTTGGCCACCGCGGCGACCGACGTGGCGACCGCGGCGAGCGCCATCGGTTGGGCGTTGGCCTGGTGGGGTCTGGTGCTCTACTGGGTGGCCGGCGGGATGTACGTCGTGCAGGCGGCCCGGCTGGTGCGCGCGGTGCGCGGCCCGGGAGCAGCGGCGTGAGCGCGCCGCGGCTGGGCAAACCCGGCCAGGACCGGGTGTACGCGCCGGATTTCCTCACCGAACTGTTTCGCAACCCGTTGGACCCGGGGTACGCGGACGCGGCCGCCGCCCGTCGGAGCTCGGCGCAGTCCGCTGCGGCGCGAGGATGGCGGGCCTGGCCGGCGCGGTCGGTGAGCCTGGTCGTGGTGGTGATGCTCGGTTTCCTGTTCGCGGTCGCGTACCGGCAGACGATGGCGGACGAGCCGGGGCGGAGCCAGGCCCGTTCGGGTCTGGTGACGCAGATCAAGGAACGGGAGAGCCAGACCGACCGGTTGTCCACGCGGGCGGATCAGCTGCGCGAGGAGGTCAGTCGGCAGCGGGACGCGGCGTTGAGCGGGTCGGCCGCCGCCCGGTTGCGCAACCTGGAGGCGAGCACCGGGCTGGGTCGGGTGCGCGGTGATGGTGTGGTGGTGCGGTTGGCGGACGCGCCGGACAAGGCGGACGCGGTGACCGGTGCCGGTGCCGGGCCGCCCCGGGTGCTCTACAGCGACCTGCAGGGGGTGGCGAACGCGTTGTGGAGTGCCGGCGCGGAGGCGATCGCCATCAACGGGCAGCGGTTGACGTCGACGTCGACGATCCGGTCGGCGGGTGAGGCCATGCTGGTGGATTTCCGGCCGGTGACCGGGCCGTACGAGGTGTCGGCGATCGGGCCGGATTCGATGCGGCGCAAGTTCGAGGACAGTCGGAACGCGGCGCTGATGCGGAAGGTGGCGCAGGGGACCGGGTTGTCGTTCGGTGTTCGCGAGTCGGATGACCTCACCCTGCCGGCGGCTCCAGAGCCGCAGCTACGCTACGCCAAGCCGTCGGTCAGTCCGAGCCCTTCCGCGTCGGGTGTCCGGTCCGGCAGTCCCGGGTCGTCCGGTCCGGCGACGACTGTTAGCCCCTCCGGAGGTGGCCGATGATCGCGGTGCTGGCGTTGCTCGCCGGTGTGGTGCTGGGCGTGTGGCTTGATCCCACGGTGCCGGCGGCGTTGCAGCCGTACCTGCCGATCGCGGTGGTGGCCGCGTTGGACGCGGTGTTCGGTGGGGTGCGGGCCCGGTTGGACCGCATCTTCGACGACAAGCAGTTCGTGGTGTCGTTCATTTCGAACGTGCTGGTCGCTGGTCTGATCGTGTATCTGGGTGACCAGCTGGGTGTGGGCGGGCAGTTGTCCACCGGTGTGGTGGTTGTGCTGGGTGTGCGTATCTTCGGCAACGTGGCGGCGATCCGCCGGCACCTGTTCCGGGCGTAGGTTGGGTTGCGATGAGTGACGAGCAGACCGACACGGGGACCGGGTGGCCGCAGCCGGCGGGCCCGGCGCGCCCGGGTGGGCCGGCGGGTGAGCCTGATCCGCGGCCTGACGCGCCGGATCCGGACGAGCTGAGCCCGTTGGCGCCGCAGGGGCCCGCGCGGCCGTCGGACGATGAGCCGGTGGCGGAGCCGGGTGTGGAGCCGGTCGACGACGGTGCGACGGTGGACCTGAACGCGGTGTCGCGGTCGGGGGAGCCGGTCGTGGGTTCCGACGCGTCGGTGGAGCCGGCGGAGCCGGTGGTGGCTGGTCGGTCCCGGTGGAGTACGGCCGGTGTGATGATCGCCGCGTTGCTGGCGTTGTTGGGGTTCACGTTGGTGGTGCAGTTGAAGACGACCTCGACGGACCCGACGTTGGGGGCCACGCGGCAGGAGGACCTGGTTCGGATCCTGTCGGATCTGGATGCGCGGGAGAACCGCCTGCAGCAGGACATCCGTGCCCTGGAGGACAGTCAGCGTCAGTTGCGCTCGGGTGAGCAGGGTCGTCAGGCGGCGTTGGACGAGGCGACCCGGCGGGCGGACGAGTTGGGCATCCTGGCGGGGACGTTGCCGGCGGTGGGCCCGGGGTTGACGGTGCAGTTCGACTCCGGGGTGAAGCCGATCTCGGCGAACCGGGTGTTGGACGCGGTCCAGGAGCTGCGTGGTGCGGGTGCCGAGGCGATGCAGATTTCCGGTGGGGATCGGGCGACGGTTCGGATCATCGCGTCGACGTACTTCCTCGATGGGGACAACGGGTCGTTGATGGTGGAGGGGCGTCGGTTGACGGGGCCGTACACGATCACGGTGATCGGTGATCCGGCGACGATGCGTACGGCGTTGAACATTCCTGGTGGGGTGGTGGCGTCGGTTCGGGGTGACGGCGGTAACGTGACGTTTGGGGAGCGTGAGGTTGCCGAGGTTTCGGCGCTGCACGTGCCGATCAAGTTGGAACACGCCCGTCCGGTCTCCTGACCGGCGCGGCCGCCCCGGACCCGGGTGGTCCGGGGCACCGATGGATGAAGGACGCGTCTGGTGATTCCCGAGGATCTGCGATACACCGCCGAGCATGAGTGGGTGGCGGGTGACGGCACGGCTTCGGTCCGGGTCGGCATCACCCACTTCGCGCAGGACGCGCTCGGTGACATCGTGTACGTGCAGTTGCCCGAGGCGGGTGCGGTGGTCGCGGCCGGTGACTCGTTGGGTGAGATCGAGTCGACCAAGAGTGTGTCGGAGATCTACGCGCCGGTGGCCGGTACGGTGGCGGCGCGCAACGACGCGTTGGCTGACACTCCTGAGCTGATCAACACTGATCCGTACGGTGAGGGTTGGTTGGTGGAGATCACGCCGGATGATCCGACGGCGACGGATGGGTTGCTGACGGCGGCCGCGTATCAGAAGATCACCGAAGGCTGAGTGTGCGTGATCCGGTGCGTGCGATGTCTGCGCGCGTCCGGTTGCCCTGCATTTCGGCGCTGGCTAGGCTCGCCCAGTCGACCGAGAACCCAATAGTTGAGCGTTGTGGAATTGCCTTCCCGGGCACGGGGAGCCAGCCGCCGGGTGTGCATGTGCCCGGCGGCCAGACCCGCCATTACCCGACGCCGACCGAACAGATCCGTGAGGTGGTCCCATGACGCGGCCAGACGACGAGTTCCCCCCACTCGACGTCACTTCGACGCTCAATCTCGGTTCGCTCGACGAAGTGCTGGAGGGGCCGGACACCGATGTGGTGCCGAGCCGGATGTCCGGTTCGTTGCCGCCGGGTATGGCGCTGCTGGTGGTTCGTCGAGGCCCGAATGCGGGTGCCCGGTTCCTGTTGGACCACGATGTGACGACCAGTGGCCGGCACCCGGACAGTGACATCTTCCTGGATGACGTGACGGTGTCGCGTCGGCATGCGGAGTTCCACCGTGACGGTGGGACGTTCACGGTGCGCGACGTGGGCAGCCTGAATGGCACGTACGTCAATCGTGAGCGGGTTGAGGCGGCCACGTTGAGCAACGGTGACGAGGTCCAGATCGGTAAGTTCCGGGTGGTGTTCATCGCCGGTCCGCGCCCGGAGGAGGAGGCCGGCCGGGGGTGAACGAGCCTGCGGCCTCCACGTCACCCGGGGCGGCTCGGTCTCAGCCGCTGATGAGCATCGGTGAGGTGCTTGGGCAGTTGCGGGTGGATTTTCCGGATACCACGATTTCGAAGCTGCGGTTTCTTGAGGCTGAGGGTTTGGTCGAGCCGCAGCGGACGGCGGCGGGTTACCGGAAGTACAGCTGGGACGATGTGGCGCGGTTGCGGTTCGTGTTGACCGCGCAGCGGGACAGGTACCTGCCGTTGCGGGTGATCCGGGAGCAGTTGGCCCAGTGGGATTCGTCCGGTGAGCAGCCGGAGCGGTCGCGGCCGGCGTTGGTGGCGGTTGGTCCCGATGGTGCGGTGCCGGGTCGTGAGGTGTCGGAGCCGGCCGAGTCGTCGCAGGTGCGGCTCGGCCGGTCGGATCTGGTGGCGCGCAGTGGGATCGACGAGTCGACGCTGGCGGAGTTGGAGCGGCTCGGTGTGCTGGTGTCGGATCCACCGGGTTGGTATGACGCGGATGCCCTGATCATCGCTTCGGCGGTGGCGGGGTTGGCGTCGTACGGGTTGGAGCCGCGGCATCTGCGGGGTTATCGGACGGCGGCGGACCGGGAGGTCGGTTTGTTCGCGCAGTTGGTGGCGCCGTTGGCGCGGCAGAGTGATCCGGCGGCGCGGGCGCGGGCGGCGGAGACGGCGCGGGAGTTGGTGGCGTTGTCGGAGCAGTTGCACGCGGCGTTGGTGCGGGTGGGTCTGCGGTCGACGTTGGGTCGGTGAGGGTGCCCGGCGGGTGGCGGCTGAGCGGAAAGATCTCTTCGGGGAAGCGTGCCGTAGGCTTGCCGGGGTAACCCCTTTTCGGCGCGGGCGTGGTGCTGTAGCGCATGGGACGGCCGTGTTGCGGTCCGTGTACCGTGCAGGGAAGGGCGCGGTGCGTAGGTTGACGACGACACGGAGGCGGCGGTGCGCGAGCTGAGCGTGGTCGGAGTTCGGGTGGAGCTGCCCAGCAACCAACCGATCGTCCTGCTCAGGGAGGTCGAGGGGGACCGCTATCTGCCGATCTGGATCGGCGCGGTCGAGGCGACGGCTATCGCTTATGAGCAGCAGGGGGTCAAGCCGGCCCGGCCGTTGACCCATGATCTTCTGCGGGATGTGTTGGCGGCGTTGAAGGCGCCCTTGCAGGCGGTGGAGATCACCGAGCTGAAGGAGAACGTCTTCTACGCGGATCTGTTGATCGGCGATGGGGTGCGGGTGTCGGCACGGCCGAGCGATTCGATCGCGTTGGCGTTGCGTGTCGGTGCGCCGATTCGTTGTGCGGAGCAGGTCCTCAGCGAGGCGGGGATCGTTATCCCTGATGAGCAGGAGGACGAGGTGGAGAAGTTCCGCGAGTTCCTGGAGCAGGTGCGTCCGGAGGATTTCGCGGGCTGAGGTGTGCCCGGGCTCGGTTGGTGATCTTTCTCGGTGGCTGCGCGGCGTGTCGCGTCGGTTCCTCCGTGGTAACCCCTGACGGTGGCGATAGGGTTTCCATGTCGAGGGGTGCGCGTCCCGGAAACGATGCGTCGCCACACTGACGGGGAGGTTGTCCGGATGCACGAGCCGCGGGATTCCGATCCGGGTGCAGAGTTCGACGAGCCGGGTGCCTCGTCGCCAGGTGTGGCGGCTGAGGGTGACGGTTCGGTTGGCTACCGGGGTGTGACGGCGTGTCACGCGGTGGGCATCAGTTACCGGCAGTTGGACTACTGGGCGCGGACGACGCTCGTGGTGCCGAGCGTTCGGGATGCTTCGGGCTCGGGGACGCAGCGGTTGTACTCGTTCCGGGACCTGGTGGTGTTGAAGGTCGTGAAGCGGTTGTTGGATGCGGGGGTGTCCCTGCAGAACATCCGTAAGGCGATCGAGGCGTTGCGGTCGCGTGGTGTGGAGGATCTGGCGGGGATCACGCTGATCTCTGATGGGACGACGGTGTACGAGTGCCGGTCTCCGGAGGAGGTGGTCGACCTGTTGCAGGGTGGCCAGGGGGTCTTCGGCATCGCGATCGGTGGGGCTTTCAAGGAGATCCAGGGGTCGTTGTCGCATCTGCCGGCGGAGCCGGCGACGAGCGGCCCGGTGGAGCCGGCGGCGGTGTCCGGGGCGGATCCGGTGGGTGACGAGCTGGCGGCGCGGCGGGCGCGGCGGCGGGCCGGCTGACTCGTTCGGCTTCCAATTTTTTCCGGTTGGGTTTTCTCGCGACCGTCGGTGACGGTGGCCGGGGGTGATCGACCACGCCGGTCCCTTGTGGATACGTTCGGTGTGGTGTTGGTGGCCGATTGTGGAGATACCGATCGGTAGTGATGACGCAACGTGTCGGTCGTATTGTCGGGAATCCGATAAGGGGGCGCTGACCGGAGGCGTTTGACACGCTATGGTCCCTCACGGTTCTGCACCCTTCATCCCCGGAAGGAACGACCGTGACGGTTACGGAAGAGACGGCTCCCGCTTCGCACTACGACCGCATTGGCGGTGCCAGTTCGGTCAAGGCGGCGGTTGAGCTGTTCTACGACAAGGTGCTCGCGGACCCGGAGTTGGCGGGTTACTTCACTGATGTGGAGATGGCGGGTCAGCGGCGGCACCTGGCGTTGATGTTGACCGTGGTGCTGGGTGGCCCGAACGAGTACACGGGTCGTGGGTTGGCTGAGGCGCACCAGCCGTTGAACATCACTGTGGAGCACTACGCGAAGGTGGGCGAGCACCTGACGGCGACGCTGACCGAGTTGGGGGTGCCGGCGGACATCCTCGCTGACGTGCAGACAGTGCTGGGGCAGGTGCAGGGCCAGGTGGTGGCTGCCGGAAACAGGTCGGGCGTCTGAGCGTGGACGCGGCTCGCCTCAAGCAGAGCTGGTCGGTGGTCGCCGGTCACGGCGACCAGGTGCCGCTCTATTTCTATTCGACGTTGTTCCTCGCTCATCCTGAGACGCGGCAGATGTTCCCCACGAACATGGCCGGTCAGCGGGATCGCCTGGTGACCGCGTTGGGCCACATCGTGTCCAACGTGGACCAGGTGGATCGGCTGGTGGGTTTCCTGCAGGATCTCGGCGCGGATCACCGCAAGTTCGCGGTGCGCGCGGAGCACTATCCGGCGGTCGGTGAGGCGCTGGTGGCGACGTTGCAGCATTTCCTCGCCGAGCAGTGGACCGAGGAGTTGGCAGCGGACTGGACGGCCGCGTACGGGTTGGTCGCCCAGGTGATGATGGAGGCCGCGCAGGCCGCTGAGGCGGTCAATCCGCCGTGGTGGGTGGCGGAGATCGTGGCGCATGAGCGGCGGGCGTTCGACGTGGCGGTGTTGACGGTGCGCCCGCAGTACCTGTTGCCGTTCACCCCGGGTCAGTCGATCGGGGTGTCGCACCCGTCGGTGCGGTCGTGGCGGTACTACTCGCCGGCGAACGCCCCGCGGGCGGACGGCACCCTGGAGTTGCATGTGCGGGCCGCGCCGGGGGGCGCGGTGTCGTCGCGGCTGGTGTACGGGTCGGCGGTGGGGGATCGGATCCACCTGGCGGCGCCGGTGGGGGACCGGTTGGGTTTGTGGTCGGCGGGCTCCAGTGACCTGTTGCTGCTGGTGGCGGGTACGGGCTGGGCGCCGGTGAAGGCGTTGGTGGAGCAGGTCGCCGCGGAGGGTTCCCGCCGCCGAGTTGATCTGTACGTGGGGGCCCGGTCGCGTAGCGAGTTCTACGACAGCGACGCGATCGACAAGTTGGCGTCGTCGTATCCGTGGTTGACGGTGACGTACGTGGTGGGTACCGACGTGCACCGGCCGGGGGAGTTCGTGCAGGCGGTGGATCGGGCGCTGGCCGACGGTGACTGGCGTTCCCGGCACGTGTTCGTGTGTGGGTCGGACGAGATGGTGTCGCACGCGGTGCAAACGTTGGCGCAGGCGGGTTACCACGCGGGTCAGGTGCACCACGAGGGCCTGGGTGCGCAGTGGTACGGCCCGGCGTGGCGGACGGCTGCGGGTGACACTTCGGAAGGTGGGCACAGGTGAGCGCGAGGAGTGAGCTTGCGAGCCCCGCAGTCGCGAACGGAAGGGCGGGTGCGGTGAGCGCGAGGAGTGAGCTTGCGAGCCCCGCAGTCGTGAACGGAGGTCTGCACAGGTGAGCGCGACGCCGATCAGCCGGTATGACGGGGTGCAGGTTTCCGGTGGTGTGCAGGTGCGGATGACCGCCGATCGGGTTCGGCGGTGGGAGTTCGGTGCCGCGTCGTTCGCCCGGCGGGGTTATGACAACGCTGACGTGGACCGGTTCCGGGTGCAGGTCGCTGACGAGTTGGATCTGTTGGCGACGCAGATCGCGACGTTGCGGGCGGAGAACGAGCGGCTGAACGACCGGGTGGAGTTGCACCGGCACGGGGTGATTCCGAGTACGGGGGCGGCGGCGAAGGTTCCGGCGGCGCGGGAGGTGAATCTGCTGTCGGCGGCGCAGCGGGAGGCGGAGCAGATCATCGCGCAGGCGCATGACTATGCGCGTCGGGTCGCCGAGTACGCCCGGGTGCAGTACGAGAGTTACCTGCAGGCGGCGGAGGCGGAGGCGAAGCAGGAGGCGGAGCGGGCGGTGGCGGAGTACCGCAGCGCGGCCGGGCCGAGCTTCGACGACACGGTGGCGACCCGGGAGGCGTTGCGGATTTTCGGCGAGATGATGGTGTCGCACATGCAGGCGGCGGCGCGGCATCTTGATGACGGCAGTGAGCAGTTGGCGCGCACGATGGATCGGATCGCGGCGGAGACGCCGGGGGCGCCGTTCGTGGGTGGTGTGGTGGGGCAGTCGGCGTTGCCGCGGCACCAGCAGCGCTGATCGTGGAGCGTGCTCGGCGCGTTGGCGGCGGTGGCATAGTCGGAGGGGTCAGGCGGGGCTGATCGGTGGCCGCGCCCGTGAGAGAGGCTCCTTCGTGTCTGTATCACCGTCTCCGACCGGCGGGTCGGTGGACCCGCTGGCCGCGTGGGAGGCTTCGGCGTGGGCTCTGGCGGCCGCGGTCGGCACCATGAGTGACGCCCTGTCGGCCCCGCTCGCCGAGGTCGTGGCGGCGTCGCCGCACCGCAGCGCGGTGCTGGAGGCCGCTGGTCTGCTGGCCTGGGATGGTGGGGTGCCGGTTGCGCACCCGTCGTTGGTGCCCGCCGATGGGCCGACGGGGAGCAGCGCGGTGCAGGCCCGGTTGAGTTCGCTGCGGCAGGCCATCGCCGCGGCGGCGCAGGAGCCTTCCGGGCCGCGCGGGGCGGGTTGGGCGGAGTTGGACGACGAGGTGTTGCTGCACCAGGGTCGGGCGTCGGCGGCGACCGGCCGGGCGTTGGCGACCCGGGTGGTGCCCGAGTTGCCGGGGTTGGCGGAGCGCTTGGGCTCGGCGGACGGCCGGGTGCTGGACGTGGGCACCGGGGTGGCGGGGTTGGCGGTCGCGCTGGCTCGCGCGTTGCCTCGGGCGTCGGTGGTGGGTATCGACGTGCTGCAGCGGGCGTTGGACCTGGCCCGGGGTGAGTTGGCCGAGGCAGGCGAGGTCGCGGATCGGATCAGTCTGCGCCGTCAGGACGTGGCGGAGGTGACGGAGCCGGGCGGGTACGACCTGGTGTGGTTGCCGGCGCCGTTCCTGCCCGAGCAGACGTTGACGGTGGCGTTGCCCCGGCTGGTGCAGGCGTTGCGGCCTGGTGGTTGGCTGGTGGCGGGCACCAACCCGCCGGCGGGGGATCCGTTGCGGGCGGCCGTCGACCGGTGGAACGCGGTCCGCAACGGTGGTAACGCGTTCGACGCGGACCGGATGGCGCAGGTGCTGGCGGCGACGGGCTTGGCCGATGTTCGCCGTTTCCCGACCGTCCCCGGCGGGCCGGTGCTGGTCGCCGCGCACCGCCCGGGCGGCTGACGCCGACCGGCTGCGGGGCTGGCGGTCAGCTGAGCGGTTGTTCGGGGTGCGAGGCGGCCGCGCCGGGCACCGGGTCTTCCGCGTGCCCCCGCCGCGAGGGCGAAACCCGCTGTCGGTTGCCGGGGCGGGGTGGTACAAAGCCGCGGTGGAAGAGACTCTGAAGTTCGCCGATCTGTTGCGGTAGATGGACGAACGGTCGGCTGCGTTCCGGGCGGCGGTCGCCGCGGCGCCCAGCCTCGACGTGCGGGTGCCGACGTGTCCTGAGTGGACGGTGTTCGACCTGGTGCGACACCTGGGCGAGGGACGCCGCCGGTGGGCCGCCATCGTGGCCGCGGGGCCCGCCGACGCCCCACCGGACATCGCCGCGCCGGCGCCGCCCCGCGTGCGCGAGGCCCTGCTGGCCTGGTTCGCCGCGTCGACGGCGCAGTTGCTGTCGGCGTTGCGGGAGGCCGGCCCGGATCGTGGTTGCGGGACGTGGTGGGGTGATTCGCAGTCGCCGCAGACCGCCGGCGCTGTTGCCCGCCACCAGCTTCAGCAGGTCGCCGTGCACACCTATGACGCCCAGGTCGCTGTGGGCGCACCGGAGCCGTTGCCGGACGAGGTGGCCCTCGACGGTGTCGACGACTTCCTGACCACCTGCGTCGCGACGACGATCGCGTGGCCGCACGAGCCCGCTGTCATCGACTACCACGCCGCCGAGGGCCGTTCCTGGCGGCTGTGGTTCTCCGCCGACGGCGCACGGACCGCCCGGCTCTCGGCGCCGCTCGCCGCCGAGGACCCGGGGGTGGCGTATGTTTCCGCCCGGGGTACGGCCAATGAGCTGGTCATGTTCTTCTACGGCCGCATTCAGATGGACCTGCTGCAGCTCGAGGGCGACCGCCGCGTCCTGGACCAGCTGATCGCCTGGGAGCCGCAGGAGTAGGACGCGGCGCGGGCCGGCGTAGTCGGTCAGGTGGCGGCGGCGCGGACGGCGTCGGCGATCGAGGTGGGCCCGTCGACGAGTTCCAGTGTCGCGCCGGCGGTGCGTGGTTCGTCGAGCAGCGCGGCGAGGACGTGGGCGACGTCGGTGCGGCTGATCGCGCCACCCCCGGCGTGTGGGGTGAGGGTGACCCGCCCGGTGGGTGGGTCGTCGGTGAGCCGGCCGGGTCGCAGCACCGTCCAGGCCAGGTCGCGGCCGCGCAGGTCGTCCTCGGCGGCGCGTTTGGCGCGCAGGTACGCCGCCCACACGTCGTCGGTGCCGGGGGCGGGTGGCTTGTCCACGCCCATGGAGGAGACGAGCAGGTAGCGGTGGACGCCGGCGCGGGTGGCGGCGTCGGCGAGCAGCGCGGCGGCGGCCCGGTCGACGGTGTCCTTACGGGCGGCGCCGCTGCCGGGCCCGGCACCGGCGGCGAAGATCACCGCGTCGGCGCCGTCGAGGTGCGCGGCGAGCTGCGTGATGTCGGTGTGTTCCAGGTCGTTGACCACGGGGGTGGCGCCGGCGGCGCGCAGTGTCGCGGCCTGCTCGGGGTTGCGGATGAGGCCGACGGCGGTGTCGCCGCGCCCGACGAGGTGACGTTGCAGCAGCAGGGCGATCTTGCCGTGGCCTCCGGCGATGACGACGCGCATGCGCCCAACCTACCGGCCGCATCGGCTTGACCTTGACCTTCGGGTAACCCTGAGCCTGGTCGTGCCGGTCGCCGTGACCGGCACGAGGAGGATGTTCACGTGGGGCTGATGACCATCGGGGCGTTCGCTCGGGCGGCGAGGCTGACGCCGAAGGCGTTGCGCCTGTACGACCAGGTGGGGTTGCTGGTTCCGGCGGCGGTGGATCCGGAGTCCGGCTACCGGTTCTACGACCCGGCTCAGCTGCCGGTGGCGCGGCTGGTCGCCCAGTTGCGTCGGCTCGGGATGCCGCTGGCGACGATCCGGGTGGTGTGTGCCCTGGAGCCCGCGGCGGCCGCTGAGGCGATCAGCGCGTACTGGCGGCGGGTCAGCGCCGACACCGCGGCTCGCGCCCGGCTCGCCACCCTCCTCGTGGATCACCTTTCTGAAGGGGGTACCACGATGTCCGACCCGAATGGCACGGTTGCCGTACGCTGCGCGGCCGGTTGTGACACCGGCCTGGTGCGCGACAGCAACGAGGACGTCGCGTACGCCGGCGGACGGTTGCTGGCCGTGGCCGACGGTATGCGGGGGCCGGGCGGTGCGGCTGCCAGCGCGGCCGCCGTCGACGCCCTGAAGCCGTTGGAGTTCGCCGACCTGCCGTCCGCCGAGGTGTTGACGGTGCTGGCCGGGGCGGTCGCCGACGCCGACCGCGCTGTGCGCGGGTTGGCGTCCGACGCCGACCAGCCGGTCACCACGCTGACCGGGCTGCTGCTGCGCGGTTCCCGGCTGGCGTTGGTGCACGTCGGCGACACCCGGGCCTACCTGTTGCGTGACGGTGAGCTGTCGCTGCTCACGCAGGACCACACCTGGGTGCAGGCCCAGGTGGATCAGGGCCGGCTCGACCGGGAGCAGGCCGCGTCGCATCCGCAGCGGGCGGTGCTGGTGCGCGCCCTCGGTGGCGGTCGGCAGGTCGAGGCTGATCTCGCGGTGCGCACCGTGCAGGCCGGTGACCGGTACCTGCTGTGCTCCGACGGGTTGTCGGCGGTCGTCGACCGGGCCGAGCTGCGTTCGGCGTTGACCGGGGCCGGCGATCCGGATGCCACGGTGCGTGCGCTGACGGCGCTGGCGCGGGCCGAGGGGGCACCGGACAACATCGCCTGCGTGGTGGCCGACATCGTGGCGGTATAGACGTCCCGGTGCCCGCGCCGGGTGGGGTTGCCCACCCGGCGCGGGGTTCGCCGGTGACGCACGGGTTGAGGCAGCATGGAGAGGTGACGGAGAGCCTCGACGTGTTGACCTCGCTGGTGGCCGGCGGTGGGGTGGTGGTCCTCAGCGGCGCCGGCCTGTCCACCGAGTCGGGGATCCCGGACTACCGGGGGCCCAGCGGGGTGGCGCGGCGGCACACCCCGATGACCTTCCAGGCGTTCACCGGGGATCCGCTCGCCCGGCGGCGCTACTGGGCGCGTAGCCACCTGGGGTGGCGGTTGATCGCGGGCGCGGCGCCCAACGCCGGGCATCAGGCGGTGGCGCAGCTGCAACGCGCCGGTCTGGTCGACACCGTGATCACCCAGAACGTCGACGGTCTGCACGGTGCGGCCGGCAGCCCGTCGGTGATCGAGTTGCATGGTCGGCTCGACGAGGTGACCTGCCTGGACTGCGGCAACCTGACCTCGCGGGAGGAACTGGACCGGCAGCTGCGGGAGGCCAACCCGGATTTCGTGGCCCGCGTCGCCGGGGTCAACCCGGACGGTGATGTTGATCTCCCCGATGAGCAGGTGGCGGCGTTCCGGCCGGTGGACTGCGGGATCTGCGGCACCGGGATGGTGAAGCCGGACGTGGTGTTCTTCGGTGAGACGGTGCCGCCGCAGCGGGTGGCGCGGTGTTTCGCGGCCGTGGAGCAGGCCCGTTCGTTGCTGGTTCTCGGGTCGTCGTTGACGGTGATGTCGGGGCGCCGTTTCGTGATTCGGGCGGCGAAACGGGGCATCCCGGTCGCGATCGTCAACCAGGGGCCCACGCGAGGTGACGACCACGCCACCGTGTGCGTCGACGCGCCGCTGGGTGTGGTGTTGCCGCAGTTGGCCGCGCGGGTCGCCGCTGGAGTGCCGCTCAAGGTGTGATCGTGGGTCACTGGGCGCGGTGCCCGGCCCGGGGGTAGGACATCTGCGGGAAACACCGGCGCTGGTAGCGTTGACCACGCCGGTAACACCCACGTGGGAGAGACCGCCCGACAGCACGCAGGGCGGCGCCGAAGGGGCAAATCCTCCCCGGAACCTCTCAGGCAAAAGGACCTCGTGGGCAGGCACTGTGGAGTGCCCCTGTGGGTGCGACAGAGGGGGAGGCCGACACGTCGACCTCGCCCCGGGAGTGCCCCTATGACCGTAGAGCAGTTCGCCACCCGTCACATCGGTCCCGGCCCCGACGACGAGCGTCGGATGTTGGAGGTCGTCGGGCACGACTCGATCGACGAGCTGATGGACGCCGCGATCCCCGAGGTGATCCGCTGGCACGGCACCCTCGACCTGCCCGACCCGGCCACCGAGGCCGAGACGATCGCCGAGTTGCGGGCCCTCGCGGCGCGCAACACCGTCGCCGTCTCCATGATCGGGTTGGGGTATCACGGCACGCACACCCCGGCGGTGATCCGCCGCAACGTCCTCGAGGACCCGGCCTGGTACACGGCGTACACCCCGTACCAGCCGGAGATCAGTCAGGGCCGCCTGGAGGCGCTGCTGAACTTCCAGACCATGGTCACCGACCTGACCGGGCTGGCCACCGCGAACGCCTCCATGCTCGACGAGGGCACCGCGGCGGCGGAGGCGATGACCCTCGCCCGCCGCGCGTCCAAGAGCAAGAGCCCGGTGTACGTGGTCGACGCCGACGCGTTGCCGCAGACCATCGCGGTGATCACCAGTCGGGCGGAGCCGCTCGGCATCGAGGTGCGG
>NZ_JAGPXZ010000600.1:0-3882 GCF_018070305.1 Micromonospora sp. M51
GCGTTGATCGCCGAGGAGACCCGCGACGCGGTGGCCGCGTACCGGCAGTTGGTGGCCACGACGTTCGAGGAGCCGGCGTGGGAGGAGCGCTACCAGTCCCGGCCCTCGGTGTGGAGTGGGCGTCCGAACCCGCAGTTGGTCGCCGAGGTCACCGACCTGACCCCGGGGCGCGCGCTGGACGTGGGCAGCGGCGAGGGCGCCGACGCGGTGTGGCTGGCCACGCGTGGCTGGCAGGTGACGGCGGTGGACATCTCCAGCACGGCGCTGAGCCGGGCGGCCGCGAACGCCGAGGCCGCCGGCGTCGGTGACCGGATCGAGTTCACCCACGTCGACCTGCGGGACAAGCCGCCCGCCGAGCAGGCGTACGACCTGGTGTCCGCGCAGTTCATGCACCTGCCTCGGCAGCAGCGGCAGGAGTTGTTCGCCCGGTTGGCCGCGGCGGTGGCACCGGGCGGCGTCCTGCTGATCGTCGGCCACCACCCGTCTGACCTGTGGGGGGCGGCGCACCGGATGCACATGCCGGACGCGATGTACACCGCGCAGGAGGTGGCCGCCGATCTGGACCCGACCCACTGGGAGGTGCTGACGGCGGAGGAACGCGCCCGCCTCGCCACCAACCCCGACGGCGAGGACGTCACCCACCACGACGCGGTCCTGGTCGCCCGCCGACGCTGACCCGCACCGGCCCGTCGCCCCGCGTCCGCACGTCGACCTGCGTCGATCATGGACTTTCCCCGGATGACAAAGGTGGTGGAGCAGCACCTTTCCGGCACCACGAGTCCGTGATCGGCGCGGGAACGGGGGAACGCGGGGCGACAACGTGAGAGGGGGTGGGGCAGGACTTCGCATGAGGTCCGCTCGGCGGTAGCGTTGCGCCACACTGACGGCCCGTGGGGCAGGCGACCGCCGACCCTGACGCCCCGATCGTACGGAGGATGGTGCATGTCCATCGGCGCTGAGCCGCACGCAGCACGCGACGATGCGGCCTCCCGGCCGAGCTTCGAGCTCGCCCTGCGCGGATACGACAAACGCCAGGTGGACCGACACCTGGAGCAGCTCGACAGTCAGATCGCGATGTTGAGCCGCGAGCATGGACAGTCCGCCGTCCGCGTCCGTGAGTTGACCGCCGAGGTGCAGCGGCTACGTGCCGAGCTGGCCGAGCTTCAGGAGCAGCCCGTGCAGGTGGACCGCGCCTCGTTCCACGACCTCGGCCCGATGGTCGGCGAGATCATGGCACTCGCCGAGAAGCAGGCCGGGATCATCACCGAGTCGGCCACCGACCGGGCGAACGAGCTGCGCAGCGAAGCTGAGCGAATCCTCGCCGACACCCGTGAGCGGTCCGCGCAGGCACGTCAGGACCTGGCCGAGGAGTTGGCCGCCCGGCGGGCCGAGCAGGAGCAGGCGTACGAGGAGCGGCGCACCCTGGCCGAGGCCGAGTTGACGGCGATCCGCGAGCACGCCGAGCAGTTGCGGGCCGACGGTGAGGCCGCGCACGAGCGCGCCCAGCACGAGGCCAAGCGGATCACCGAGCAGAGCGCGCAGCAGCTCAACCAGACCCGGGTGGCCGCCGACGCGCTGATGAAGTCGGCCCGTACCCAGATCCAGCAGGAACTCCAGTCGGCCCGCGCCAAGAACCAGCAGGAGATGGCCCAGTGGCAGGCCAACGTGGAGCGAGAGGTCAACGAACGGCGCACCGCCGCCGAGCAGGACATCGCCGAACAGCAGGCCGCCGCTGAGCAGGAGCTGGCCGAGCAGCGCAGCGCGACCGAGCAGCAGATCGCCGCGCTGCTGGCCGAGGCGCAGCAGCACGTGACCGAGCTGCGCAACCGCGCCGACGAGCAGGCCGCCAGCCAGCAGCAGCAGCTCGCCGCCCTGCAGAAGGAGCTTGACGAGCGCCGGCAGGAGGCCGCGGAGCTGCACGCCGAGCTGGACACCGGCCGCCAGCAGCTCGCCGAGATCCGCCAGGAGGGCGAGGCGCTGGAGAACGAGCTGTCCCGGATGCAGCAGCGGCTCAGTGAGGTCCGCCGGGACCTCACCGCCGAGAACGCCCGCCTGGACGAGGCCCGCCGGGCCGGGGACTCCGCCGAGCGGCACGCCAAGGAGGTCCGCGCCCGCGTGCAGCGGGAGGCCAAGCGGGTGGCCGACCTCGCCGCCGCCGCGGTCATGGCCGCGGCAGCCGGCGGTACGGAGACCGCGGAGTACCCGATGGTGGGTTCCCGCGCCAGCGCCGATCGACCCGCCCCCGAGCGGACCGGTGTCGAGCAGCTCACCGTCGACCGCGTCGGCGTCGACCGGCACGCCACGGAGCGAGCCCCGGTGGCCGACGCCGATGCCGATCGCGCCACGTCCGACCGCTCCCCTGTCGACAGTGGCCCCGCCGACCAGGCCCCGGCCGAGCAGGTGGACGGCGACCCGGCCGAGCAGGTGAACGGTGAGCACGGTGGCGCGGCGGTGGTGGCGGACGAGTCGGTGGCGCCGGACGCTACTGCTGCCCGTGAGGTGAGTGCCGACGCCGAGCCGATCTTCCCCCGGCACATCGGCACCGACGCGCCGACGCCCGTGCCGTTCCTGGCCTTCGGGCAGCCGGTCAGTGAGAACGGCGCCGCCCGGCACTGACCTCAGCAGCGGTTGCACCCGGGCCCGGAGCACCTCCGCACGGGCCCGGGTCGACCGCCCGGGGTTGGCAGCCAGGTCCGTTGTCCGTAGTGTGCGGCGGTGACGAGAAGCGAGCGACTCGCCGACCAACTGGACCGGCACTGGCGCAAGAACCTGCGACCGCGGCTGGACGATCTGACGGATGAGGAGTACTTCTGGGAGCCGGTGCCCGGCTGCTGGAGCATCCGCCCACGTGGCACGTCGGCCGCACCGATGTCAGCAGGTTCGGGGGCATGGACGGTGGACCACGCGTCCCCTGACCCGGTACCGGCGCCGGTGACCACCATTGCCTGGCGGTTGGCGCACATCATCGTCTCCTGCCTGGGTTATCGGGTCGGATGGCACTTCGGCGGCCAGGACGTCGACTCGCAGACCTTCGCCTACGCGGGGACCGCTGACGAGGCGCTGCACCAGCTCGACGAGATGTACGGGAGATGGAACGCCGGAGTCCGCGAGCTCTCGGACGCGGACCTGGAGAATCCGCCGCCGGTGGGTACCGAGCGGTTTCCGATGGAGGGCATCGTCCTGCACGTCAACCGGGAGCTGATCCATCACGGCGCCGAGATCTCCCTGCTGCGCGACCTCTACCGCTGGCAGGACACAGGCGTGGCTCACGACGGAGGCTGAGCCGACCGGGCGAGATACCGCCGCAACTCGGCGGCCTCCCCGTCGGTGAGGACGGGGGCGAAGTCGAGGTGCTCACCGGGCGATCTGATCCAGCGGTACGCCGAACAGGCGGGCCGCACCCTGGCGTCCTTCGACCAGCACCGCGTACGACCGATCCGGCTCATGGCGGACCCGGGCACGGAACTGCGGCGGGATGTCAGGCATCCACCGATGATCCCTCACCGGGCTCGCCGCGTGGGTCCTCGGCACCTGGTCAGGGTCCGGGTGGATTCTGCGCGGAACCGGATCGCCGCGCCCGACGGAGCTGGCAGGCTGGGCTGGCCGCCGTGCACCAGCGGTGGCCGCCGGCCTGGCCGGTGACCGAGAGGAGCGCCGGGTGACCGACCAACCGGAGGAGTTCGACCTGCTCGTCGTCGGTGGCGGCAAGGCCGGGAAGACGTTGAGCATGGACGTCGCCCGATCCGGTCAGCGGGTCGCCATGGTCGAGCGCGGCATGATCGGCGGCAGCTGCATCAACGTCGCCTGCATCCCGACCAAGGCGTTGGTGACCAGCGCGCGGGCCGCCCGCCAACTGCGGGACGCGTCGGCGCTCGGCCTCAC
>NZ_JAGPXZ010000601.1:0-3864 GCF_018070305.1 Micromonospora sp. M51
GGCAGTCCCCGTACGCCCGCAGCACCGCGATGGCCACCCTGAGCGCGCTGGCCGCCGGTCCGCCGGACCCGGCCCCGCACGCCGGCGCGCTCGCGCCGGTGCTGCACGGGCTGCTCCGCCGCAACCCGGACGACCGCCTCGGCCACGACGCGGCCCGTCGGTTGCTCAGGACGGCAGCGGGCGGCCGGGCCGACCCACCGGCGGTGACCGACCGCCCCTCGGCCGACGGGCCGGCGCCGGGGGTGCTCGACCCGGGCACCGCCGCCGACGACCTCGACCCCACCATTCCGCTGCCCGACCCGGCCGCGACGGAAGCCGGTGCTGCCTCCCCCGCACCGGACCCGTCCGCCGCCGGGCGTACCGCGCGCCGGGTGGCGGTGGTCGCCGTGGCGCTGCTGGTGGCCGTGGTGGCCGGCGTCGGCACCGCACTGACCGTCACCGGTGACAAGCCCGGCGACGTCACCGGGTGGTCCTCTCCGACGCCGGGCGCCGGGCCGCTCGGTCCCGGCCCGCTGCCGAGGGGACGCGGTGTTCCCCCACCCCCGTTCGCGTGTGTCCGCCCGGACATCGTCGGGACGCCCGTACGGGCCGGCACTCCGAGCGCGGGCGACGGGTTCCAACCGCCGCCCGGCTGGATCTGGTACGCCGACGTCACCGGATTCCGGGTCTCCGTACCGGCGACGTGGTGGACCTCCCGCGACGGCACTGTGGTGTGCTTCCAGGACCCGGCGACCGGCCGGGCCTTCAGCGTCGCCGAGGGCGGCGCTGTCGACCCGTTGCAGCGGGTGCGGGCCCTCCGCGACAAGGCAGCCGCGGCGGGGGCCCTGCCCGGGTACGACGAGATCCGGCTCGCCACCGGCGACGGCGCCGCCGAGTGGGAGTGTCGCTGGCAGACACCGCACGGGCGGTGGCTGCGCGCCCGCCAGCAGACCCTCGGCGCCGACCGCTGGACGCTGGGTTGGATCACCTTCGACGAGGACTGGACCGGGGCGGCCGGCGACTGGGAAATGGTGCGAAAGAGTTTCCGACCACCCCGCTGACCTGCACCGTATGGCCATGATCCGGACCACCGTCCGGTCTGGATCGAGGCCGCACAGTGGATGAGAAAGCCGACATTGGTGGCTATCGTGGATCCCGGGGTGACCGAGGGGGAGCGACCGTGCATCAGTTGCTGATCGCGGGTCGGTACCGGCTGCTCGACCTGGTCGGCACCGGCGGAATGGGCCGGGTGTGGCTTGCTCGCGACGAGATGCTGCACCGCGACGTGGCGCTGAAGGAGGTCGTGCCGCCGTCCTGGCTGGCCGAGACCGAACGTGCGGAGTTGCGGCTGCGCACCCTGCGGGAGGCACGCACCGCCGCCCGGCTCAACCATCCCAACGTGGTCCGCCTCTACGACGTGGTGCACGACCGGGACAGCCCCTGGATCGTGATGGAGTACGTGCCATCCCGGTCGGTGCAGCAGATCATCAGCGCCGAAGGGCCACTGAGTCCGCCGCGCACCGCCCGGATCGGGCTGGCGGTGCTCGCCGCGTTGCGGGCCGCGCACGCCGCCGGGGTGCTGCACCGCGATGTGAAGCCGCACAACGTGCTCGTGGCCGACGACGGGCGGGTGATGCTCACCGACTTCGGGTTGGCCACCTTCGACGGCGGCGACGGCACGATGACCGGGCCCGGCACGGTGCTCGGCTCACCGCAGTTCGTCGCGCCGGAGCGGGCCCGCGAAGGGGTGTCCGACGCGCGTACCGACATGTGGTCGCTGGGCGCGACGCTCTACGCGACGGTCGAGGGGCAGTCACCGTACGCGAGGTCGAGCGCCATGGCGACGCTCAGCGCACTGGCCACCGAACCACCTGACCCGATGCGTCGGGCCGGCCCGTTGCGTCCCGTCCTCACCGGCCTGTTGCAGCGGGACCCCTGGCGGCGGCTGACCGCCCTCGAGGTGGAGCCGCTGTTGCGCAGCGCCGCGGCGAGCCCCGACGAGCCCGCCGCGCCGGCCCGGTCGGCGGCGGTCGCGGCGGTCCGCAGCGCCGGCCGGGCGAGCACGCCCCACCCGGTCGAACCGGCGCCTCCGTCGGACGAACCGGCGACGCAGACCCCGCGCCCACCGCGCCGGACCGTCCGGCGCCGCCGCCTGATCGCCCTGGGCGGTGCGGCGGCGGCCCTGCTCGTCGCGGGCGGCGTCACGCTGGCCCTGGTCGATCGGCACGATGAGCGGACCCCACCGTCCGGCGCGGGTGGCGGCGCACCGACCCACCGGCCGGCGGCGTTCGCCTGCGCGTCGTCCCCGCCACCGTCGGCCACCCCGGTGGTGTCGGTGTCCCCGCCGGCCGACGCGAGATACCGGCTGCCCGAGGGGTGGACCTGGCACGACGACCCGACCGGGTTCCGGATCGCCGCGCCGGTGGGCTGGGCGCGCTGGACCGAAGGTCCGGTGACCTGCTTCCGCAGGTCCAGCGGGTCCCGGGTGCTCAGCGTCGAGGCGGGTCCGGCCCGCGCGGATCCGGTGGCGTACTGGAAGGCCGAGGAGTCGCGGTTGACCACGAGCGCGGCGTTGCCGGGTTATCGCAAGGTGGACATCTCCGCGATGGACATCTTCGAGGGCGGCGCGGTGTGGGAGTGCGGCTGGCTGAACGCCCTCGGCGTTGCGGTGCACAGTTTCCGGCTGCTGATCAACACGTCGGCGGGCCGCTCGTACACCGTCTCCTGGTTGACAGAAGAGTTCGACTGGCAGGTCAACGCGGCATACTTGCCGATGATCCGGCAGAGCTTCACCCCCACCCCGTAACTCCGTCCGATGTGGACCTGACGGGTGATGCCCCTGCGGCGCTGAGGCTGACTACAGTGGCGTAGTTTTGGGCGCTCAAGATCCTTGGGGAGGGTGAGCCGAGATGATGGGACCGCAACACGCGCTGTCCGGCGCGGCGGTGTGGTTGGCTGGCTCCTGGGCACTGGAGCAGTTCGCCGACTACCACCAGTCGCCGCTCGCGTTGGCGGTGGGCACCGCGGTGTGCGCCGGTGGCGCGCTCTTCCCCGACCTCGACATGTCGGGCAAGGTGACCAAGAACCAGGGTGGGGCCACCGTGGCCCGTACCTTCGGGGTCTTCTCGCTCTTCGCCGCCGAGGTGATGGAAAAGATCTCCCTCGGGGTCTACTACGCCACGAAGCTCAGCAAGGATCCGCGCCGCAACAACGGGCACCGGACGCTGACCCACACGCTGCCGTTCACCGTGCTGGTCGGCTGGGGCACCACCGCGCTCTGCGCCGCGTACGGCAAGTGGGCCGTCATCACCATCCTGTTCTTCATGTTCGGCCTGGCGCTGCGCGGGCTGTTCGATGAGTGGGCCGAGCGGGCCGGCTGGGTGATCATCACTCTCGCGTCGGCCGGGGCGGCCTGGTTCACCTACGCCAACCTGCCGGGCGGACGCGGCTATCCGCTGATCGGCACCGCGCTGGGCGTGGGCTGCTTCGTGCACATCCTCGGCGACATGATCACCCGTGCCGGCGTGCCGATCCTCTGGCCGATCCCGATCAAGCGGCGCATGTGGATGATGATCGGCCTGCCGAACCGCATCGCCCTGCGCGTCGGCAGCAAGGCCGAGGTGGTCGGCATGCGCATCGCGCTGACCGCCGTCTCGGCGCTCGCCACCGTCGGCCTGGTCGCGCCCTCGGTGCTGAGCCGATTCGACATCGAGATATGACCGGTCCGGCGCCGGTCGTCCCGCCGGTCGCCGACGAGCGCGTACCGGAGTTCTGCCGCGCGCTGGGGCTGCCGGGCCTCGCCGACGTGCACGTGCACTTCCTGCCGCCGCGACTGCTGCGTCGGGTGTGGGCCTACTTCGACGCCGCCGGGCCGCTGGTCGGCAC
>NZ_JAGPXZ010000602.1:0-3853 GCF_018070305.1 Micromonospora sp. M51
TCCCGGATGCGCCCGTGCCGGTCGTGTCCGTGCCGGTGGTGTCCGTGCCAGTCGTTTCCGTGGCGGTCGTGTGCGTGCCGGTCGTGTGCGTGCCGGTCGTGTGCGTGCCGGTCGTGTCCGTGCCGGGTGCGTCGGTGCTGGTCGTGTGCGTGCCGGTCGTGTCCGTGCCGGGTGCGTCGGTGCTGGTCGGGGTGGCGGCCTTGCGGGTGGTGCGCCGACCGGTCAGCTTGCCGCTCGTGCCCGTCGCCACGCTGTCGGTTGGCCCGTCGGCCGCTCGGCCGCCTGCCGGGTTGGTGGCGTCGGTGCGTCCGGCGGCGCTGCTGGTCGCGGTGGCGGCACTGGCGTCGGTGCTGGCCGAGGGCCCGGTCGTGGCCGGGGCGTCATCGTCGCGCACCGAGGGCGTCTGGGCTGCCGCGGCGAGTTCACCGGTCGGCGCGGTCAGCCAGGCAGCGGACTGAGTCGGACCGGCGGGGGACAACGGACCAGCGGAAGACAGCGGATCAGCGGGGGACAACGGACCAGCGGGAGACGCCGGGCCGGCGGGGGACAGCGGATCCGCCGGAGACGGCGGGGTGGAGGCGGACGGAGCAGCGGCGGGAGTCGGGCCGTGCTGGCCGCTCGCTGTGGTCCCCGGCCAGTCCCAGTGGGCCGGGACGGTGCGTACACCCTCGGGGTCGCCCGTCGGCCACGGGCCGGCGACGACGCCCGGCTGCGCGCGGGTGGACAGTTCGGCGTTGGCCGACTCCGGGTCGGCGCGCTCGGCGGTGTCCCGATCGTTCGCCGGCGTGGCGTCGGGCAACGCCGGGCCGGCGGGCAGTGGGCGCAGGATGGCGGTGGGCTTGATCGCCTGCGGATCGGCGGTACGGGTGCCCGTCGGCCAGCGCAGCAGCGCGGCGGCGGCCGCGCCGAGTGCTCCGGCGAGGATCGCGATCAACGAGCCGTAGTAGGGGGTGGCCTGGTAGCGGTCCACCGCGTCACCCGGACCGGCGGTCAGGTAGGCGAACGCCACCAGCACCGGTCCGGCCACCCCGGTGGCCCCGCTGACCAGTGGGGCCTGGCCGCGCCAGCGAGCCAGCCCGGCGGTCGCCGCGCCGGCCAACAGCGCCACGGTGGGCAGCAGGAGCAGCGCCAGCCGCTGGGCGGCGGCGTCGCCGAGCCAGCTCGGCTCCAGCACGCCGAGCCGGACGGTCGGCAGCGGGCCGACAGTGCCGAGCGACGGTAGGACGGAGATGAGCGCCAGCAACCAGACCGCACCGGCCACAGCCGTCATGTTCCAGCCCAGCTCGGGCCGGAACAGGACAGCGATCGCCGCGCCCGCCCCGATCACCGCACCGACCATGGCGCAGATGCCCACCGCCCAGACCGGGTCGACGGAGATCAGCTCCGCGGCGCGGGCGGGCTGCATGCAGAGCGGGGCGATGACTGTGGCGCCGAGCGCCGCCGCGCCACCGACCGCCAACTGCCGGCCGGTGCTGGCCGCCGGAACGTCGCGGCGGGCGAGGCGTCCGGTCAGGACGGCACCGGCCACGGCGGCGTGCGCGGCGAACCAGCCCACCCAGACGAGCTGGGCCGGCCACTGGTTGACTGTCGTACCGGTGAATGCGCCGGTCAGGCGGACGATGCCGAAACCGTACGCGACGCCGAGCTGGCCGGCTCCGGCCAGCACGCTCACCCCGAGCGCCGTGAGCAGCAGTTTGCCCCAGGTCCGAAAGGCCATGTCCGGCACGTTACGCACCTGGTACACCCGATAGCCAACGGCGCGCCGCGCGGCACGCCGGTGGCCACCGGCGGGTCTACTTGAGTTCGACCAGCCGGGCCAGGTAAGTCGTATCCCCGACATTGGTCAGCATGTGCACCGCGCCCGGGTCCCGGTAGACCACTCCGCCGGTGGGCTCGTCGGCGACGATCCGGGTGCCGTCGACGGTCTGTACGACGTTCTTGGCGCCCTCGATCGCCACCACCAGGTAGGGGTGGTCGTGCCGGTGCAGCGGTTGCCGCTCGCCCGGTTCGAGGCGGATGTGCCAGACCCGGACCCGGTCGTTCTCGTACACGATCTCCTGACCCACCGGTCCGAGTTCGGTTCCGTCGATCACGTCGGTCATCGTGCTCCGTCCAGTTGGGGCAGCACCTCGGCGGCGATCAGCTCAAGGTGGTCGAGATCATCGAAGTCGATCAGGCGCAGGTGGACCCGCGTGGTGCCGATGGCGGCGAACTCGTTGATCCGTTGCGCGAGTTGCGCGGGGGAGCCGACCACCGGGTCCTCCGGAGGCAGCGCGCTCTTCTCGTGCAGGGGCGCGGCCCGACGCTGGGCCTCCGCGTCGGTGCGGCCGATGGCGACGACGATGCCGGCGGAGAGCACCAACGGGTCGCGCCCGGACTCCGCCCGTCCGGTCCGCTCACACGCCTCGCGCACCCGGTCGTACGCCTCGGCGGTGACGGCCACGGACTTGAACGGCATGTTGAACTCGTCGGCGTACCGGGCGGCCAGTTCGGGTGTGCGCTTGGGGCCGCGCCCGCCCACGATGATCGGCGGGCCGGGAACCTGCACCGGCTTGGGCAGCGCGGGAGCGTCCACCAGCCGGTAGTGGTCGCCGGTGAAGGTGTACGTCTGGCCGGGCGGGGTGCCCCACAAACCGGTGATCACCTCCAGCTGCTCGGCGAGCCGGTCGAAGCGCTCGCCGACCGCCGGGAACGGGATGCCGTACGAGGTGTGCTCGCGCTCGTACCAGCCGGCGCCGATGCCCAGGTCGACCCGGCCACCGCTCATCTGGTCGACCTGCGCGACCATCACCGCGAGCGGGCCGGGCAGGCGGAACGTGGCCGACGTCACCAGGGTGCCGAGCCGGATCCGTTCGGTTTCCCGGGCCAGGGCGGCGAGGGTCAGCCAGGCGTCCGTCGGGCCGGGCAGGCCCGGGTCCGCGCCCATCGACTGGTAGTGATCGGCGCGGAGGAAGCCCTCGTAGCCGCAGGCCTCAACCAGCCGGGCGAACCGGAGCTGGGTGTCGTAGCTGGCGCCACGGTTCGGCTCGGTGAAGACCGACACCCGCATGGTCAGTGTCCTTCCGCGCCGACGGAGGCCGGCTGCTCGCGTTCCATCAGCAGTTCGTGCAGGTCGGCACTGACCTGGGCGACGTCGGCCAGGTGGGCGTTGCGGCCCAGGGTGCGGGGCCGGGGGATGGCCACCTCGACGACCTTGCGGATCCGGCCGGGACGGGGGCTCAGCACGACCACCCGGTCGGCGAGCAGCACCGCCTCGTCGATCGAGTGGGTGACGAAGACGATCGTCGGCTTGTTCTCCATGTGCACCCGCTGGAGTTCGCCGGAGAGTTCCTCGCGGGTGAGCGCGTCCAGCGCGGAGAACGGCTCGTCCATCAGCATCACCCGGGGCTCGCCGATCAGCGACCGGCACAGTGAGACCCGCTGCTGCATGCCGCCGGAGAGCTCGTGCGGCAGCCGCTTCTCGAAGCCGGCCAACCCGGCCACGTCGAGCAGTTGCCGGGCCCGTTCCCGGTGCTTGGCGCGGCTCCAGCCGAAGATCTCCACGGGCAGCAGGACGTTGTCCAGCACGGTGCGCCAGGGCAGCAGCGCCGGCTTCTGGAACAGCATGGCGATGTCCTGGCGCGGGCGGGTGATCGGCGTACCGGCGACGGTGATCTCACCGGCGCTCAGCGGGAGCAGGCCGGCGATCAGCCGCAGCAGAGTGGACTTGCCGCAGCCGGAGCGGCCGAGCACGGCGACGAACTCGCCCTCGGCGACGTCGAGGTCGATGCCGCGCAGCGCCTCCACCCGGCCGGACCGGCCCTCGAAGGTGCGGGACACCCCGGACAGTCGGATCATCTCCGGCGTACCTCCG
>NZ_JAGPXZ010000603.1:0-3852 GCF_018070305.1 Micromonospora sp. M51
CCGCTGGGTGCTGCCGTCGGTGCGGCACCAGGCCACCGTCTGGCCCTTGCTGATGGTGCCCTGGCGGACCCGGCACAGCGCCAGTCGGCCGAGGAAGGGCGACGCGTCGAGGTTGGTGACGTGCGCCTGCAGCGGGGCGCCGTCCTCGTACGCGGGAGCCGGGATGGTGTCCAGCAGGGTGCGGAACAGCGGCTCCAGGGAGTCGCTGTCGTCGGGCACCGAGCCGTCGGCCGGCTGGGTCAGCGAGGCGATGCCGTCGCGGGCGCACGCGTAGACGATCGGGAAGTCGATCTGCTCCTCGTCGGCGTCCAGGTCGAGGAAGAGCTCGTAGGTGTCGTCCACGACCTCCTTGATCCGGGCGTCCGGACGGTCCACCTTGTTGATCACGAGGATGATCGGCATCCGGGCCCGCAGGGCCTTGCGCAGCACGAAACGGGTCTGCGGCAGCGGACCCTCGCTGGCGTCGACGAGCAGCACCACACCGTCGACCATGGTCAGGCCGCGCTCCACCTCGCCACCGAAGTCGGCGTGGCCGGGGGTGTCGATGATGTTGATGGTGACCGGGTCGGAGCCGTCCGCCGGCAGGTACCGCACGCCGGTGTTCTTGGCCAGGATCGTGATGCCCTTTTCCCGCTCCAGGTCCCCGGAGTCCATCACCCGCTCGGTGTTCTCGCCGCGTGCGCCGTACGCGCCGGCCTGCCGCAACATGGCATCGACCAGGGTGGTCTTGCCGTGGTCGACGTGAGCGATGATGGCGACGTTGCGGAGGTCGGTGCGAAGCTGCATACCCTCTATCCTTCCGCCTGCGCTCGCGCAGGCTGCGTCGGGGTCACCCCCAGGTGCCCCTGATCTATGGTGAAACCGCTGTGCCGGTGGTTCCCCCGGCTGGCATGCTGACTCCCGTGTCCCGGGGGCCTGAGTGCACGACCTGCTGACCTGGGTGCAGGGTCTGCCCACCCTGTGGATCTACCTGGTCGCCGCGCTGATCGTGGCGGGCGAGACCGCGGTGATCTTCGGCCTGCTCGTGCCGGGTGAGGCTACCCTGCTGCTGGTCGGCTTCCTCACCTACAACGGTACCTTGCGGCTCGGGCCGGCGTTGCTCGCGATGATCGTCGCGGCGGTCCTCGGCGATGGGCTGGCCTTTCGCGCCGGACGGCGGTACGGCCCCCGACTGCGCGCCGGACTGGGGCACCGGGTCGGACCCGGCCGGTGGGCCCGCGCCGACGCCATGCTCGCCCGCCTCGGTGGGCGGGGGGTGTTCGCCGCCCGGTGGGTGGCTTTCGCCCGCACCCTGGTGCCTCGGCTGGCAGGTGCGGCCGGCATGCCGTACCGGCGGTTCGTCCTGTGGAACCTGGCCGGGGTGGTGACCTGGGTGGGTGGCTCGGTGCTGCTCGGCCATCTCGCCGGTGAGTCGTACGACACGGTCTCCCGGCTGCTCGGCCGGGCCACCGGGGTGGCGTTCCTGCTGCTGGCCGGTCTGCTGGGGGTGGTGCTCGTCGGCCGGTGGCTGGGTCGTAACCCCGATCCGGTGCGTGCGCTGCTGTCCCGGGCGGGCGGGTTGCCCCCGGTGCGGTGGCTCACCGCCCGCTACGGGGTGCTGTTCTTCCTGGTGGCGATGCGGATCGGCCCGGCCTGGACACTGCTGCTCAATCTGGCTGCCGGCCTGCTGCTGCTCTTCGCCGCCGGGCTCGCCATCGCCGGTCTGCTCGCGGTGGCGGTCCGCAACTCCGGGCTTGCCGCACTGGATGGCGCCATCGCCGGGTGGTTCGCCGCCCGACGTACCCCGGACGCCGCCGAGGCCACGCTGATCGTGGTGTCGGTGGTGCGCGGGTCGGTGCTGATCCTCTTGGTGGCGCTGGTGGCGGCGGGACTGGCGTGGCGCAACCGGCCCTGGCGGGCGGATCTGCTCAGCGTGGTCGGCACTGTCGGCGCGTTCGTGCCGCTGGTGGTGCTGGCCGTGGTGGCCGAGCTGACCGGCCCGGACGGGGGCGCCCCGGGCGGCGGGGAGGTGGCTCCGCTGTCGACCCAGAGCGCCGTGGTCGCGGCGAGCTTCTGCACCCTGGCCTGGCTGGTGTCGCGCAGCGCCCGGTGGCCGGTGGCCGTGGCCGCCTGGACGGCCGCCGCGGCCGGGGTGCTGGGGATCGGCGGCGCGCGGCTCTACCTCGGCCTGGACACGGCGAGCGGGGCCGCGGCGGCGGTGCTGCTCGGGGTGCTCTGGACCGTGGTGTTCGTGGTCGCCTGGGCGACCCGGGACCGGGCGGTGGGGGAGCGACCGCCGCCGGTTGACCAGCCCCGGTCGCCGTCGCAGGGGCACCGCCGCCCGGTCGAGCCTTGTTAGGGTGCGGCGACGGTCACACCGGGGGAGGCAACGGGATGGTTCGACAGACACATCGGCTGGTCGGCGCGGCGCTCGCCGGGCTGTTGCTGAGCGCGTTGGTGGGCTGTGCCGGCAACGAGCAGAGCCCCGAGTCCCTTGCCGCGCCGGTCGCCGTCAGCGACGAGCCGACCGACGCCCCGTCCGACGAGGTCAGCGCGGAGCCGAGCCCGTCGGTGAGCGCGGTGGAGTCGATGGGCGCCGCGCCGAGTCGCAGCGCTACCCCGACCCCGAAGCCGTCGAAGAAGCCGACCCGTACGGCGCCGAAGCCGCGTCCGGTGGCGAAGCCGCCCACCGAGACCGAGGTGCCGCCGGCGCCACCGAAGCCGGCACCGACGTCCTGCAAGCCGACCTACAAGGGCACCCAGGCGTCGCGGTCCGAGGTGAAGGCGGCGCTGACCGACGCGGCCAACCGCACCTACTGGCCGGTCTCGGCGCCGGACATCAAGGTCCCGCTCACCCTGCTCAAGGCCACCGCGTGGCAGGAGAGCGGCTGGCAGTCCAACATCTACGCCTGCGACGGTGGGGTCGGGCTGATGCAGGTGATGCCGGACACCGCGAGCTGGATGAACCAGCGGTTCGAGAAGAGCTACAAGATCGACGCCTACCGGGACAACGCCTACCTCGGCGCCACCTATCTGGCCTGGGCGACGAAGTACATCGGCGACATGTACTTCGAGTCCGACTTCCGCCTCGACCCGGCGCTGTGCACCAGCGAGCTGAACTCCTGCCTGCTCAACGCGGTCATCGCCGCCTACAACTTCGGGCACGGTGCGGTGGCGCAGGAGGGCAAGCCACTGGCCATCCCCAACCCGTCGTACGTGCGCAACGTGCGGGCGTTGATGAACGAGTGTGTCTGCCTGACGTACTGACGGCGTCGGGGCCGTGCCGGATCCGGCACGGCCCCGACGCTTCGGTCAATCGTGTGCGGCGACCGGCTCGGGCGACGGCACGGTGCCCTGCGCCTGGTCCTTCGTGATCCGACCGGGCCACCAGAAGCGGTCGCCGAGCAGGAACGCCAGCGCCGGCACCAGGACCGTGCGGACCAGCAGGGTGTCGAGCAGGACGCCGATGCAGACGATGATGCCGATCTGGGTCAGGGTGATCAGCGGCAGCACGCCGAGCACGGCGAAGACCGCGGCGAGCAGCACTCCGGCGCTGGTGATCACACCGCCGGTGACCCGCAGGGCGGAGAGCATCCCGGCGCGGGTGCCGGCGCTGCGGGCGTCCTCCCGGGCCCGGGTGACCAGGAAGATGTTGTAGTCCACCCCGAGCGCCACCAGGAACACGAAGGCGAGCAGCAGCACCCCGCTGTCCAGGGCGGGGAAGCCCAGCACGTGGTCGAAGAGCAGCCAGGCCGCGCCCAGGCTGGCGAAGAACGACGCGATCACGGTGAGCACCAGCAGCAGCGGCGCGAGCAGGCCGCGCAGCAGGAGCACGAGCACACCGCCGACCAGCAGCAGGATGATCGGCAGGAT
>NZ_JAGPXZ010000604.1:0-3845 GCF_018070305.1 Micromonospora sp. M51
GGGCTGGCACTGCTCGCCCTGGTCCTGCTCGGTGCCATCCCCGCCGGGCTGGTGCCCTGATGACCGCCGACGCGACCCGCACGGGCAGCGAGCCCGGCACGCCCGCCGCCACCCGGGCCAGCGACGCACCCGCCGAGAACGTGGCCGAGCCGAGTACGTCGCCGACCACCGTCGACCCCGCCGGTCCGACCAGTGTGGTGCGTGACGGGGCGTTCTGGGCCTGGACGGCAGTCGGCCTGCTGATCGTGGTCGGTCTCGCCGCGCTGACCCGCTTTCTGGAGCAGAACGTCCCGGCCTGGGCCGAGGGCACCGCCGTCGAGGACATCGGAGCGGCGATCGAGTACCCGGTCTACGCGATCCTGCTCGGCCTGCTCGGCAACGTCGCCGTCACAGTGCTCGGGTGGCGCGACCGGATAGCCGCCGCGTTCCGCACCGAGTTCTTCATCAAGACCGGTCTGGTGCTGCTCGGGGCGTCGATCAACCTGGCGGTCATCGCCAGCGCCGCCGGCCCGGCGATCGCCCAGGCGATCCTGCTGATCAGCGGGGTCTTCCTCTTCACCTGGTGGTTGGCTGGCCGGTTCGGCCTCGACGACAAGCTGCGGGCGCTGCTCGCGTCGGCGGTGTCGATCTGTGGGGTCAGCGCGGCGATCGCCGCCGCCGGCGCGGTGCGGGCGCGCCGCGAGCAGTTGGCCTACACGGCGAGTCTGGTCATCGTCTTCGCGCTGCCGTCGATCTTCATCCTGCCCTGGTTGGCCGATGCGTTCGGGCTCTCCGACGCGGTGGCCGGTGCCTGGATCGGTGGCAACATCGACACCACGGCCGCGGTCACCGCCGCGGGAGCGCTCGCCGGGGAGGAGGCTCTCCAGATCGCCAGCATCGTCAAGGTCACCCAGAACGCCCTGATGGGTGTGGTCGCGGTCGCGCTCACCGCGTACTTCACACTGCGGGTGGAACGACGGCCCGGCGCGGCCCGACCAGGTCTCGGTGAGCTGTGGACGCGGTTCCCGAAGTTCGTCCTCGGCTTCATCGCGGCCTCGGTCATCGCCACCTGGTACCTCGACGCGACGGGTGCGGACGGGAAGGCCACCATCGCCATCGTGAACGACCTGCGCGTCTGGTTCCTGATCCTGGCCTTCGTCAGCATCGGTCTGGAGGTCCGGGTCGCGTCGCTGCGGGAGGCGGGTTGGCGACCGGTGGCGGTGTTCGCCAGCGCCACGGTGTTCAACCTCGCGTTGGCGCTCGGCCTGGCGTCCCTGCTGTTCCGCAATTTCTCAGCATGAGGCGGGCGATCGCCGCGGGGTCGTCTCGACAGCCCGTGAGCAAACTACTAGCGACACCGGTGACGTGCAGCTGAATGGGTGAAAACTGACCTCAAGGGACCGAATCACGGGTATCCACGCAGGGCGTTGGGCTAAGTGTCCGTTTGGTAGCTGTTGGGTGGGTTACGGTCGGCCGGTTGCAGCTGCGGGCCGACCGTTCCGTCGTTCCAAGGAGTTCCTCATGGACCTGCCCGTCACCGCCGTCGGTGTCGATCCGCCGACGGGCCTGGTGCCCCGGCGCGTGCTGGTCACCGGAGGCGCCGGCTTCATCGGCAGCCACGTGGTCGCCCGGCTGATGCTGATGGGCAGCCAGGTCCGGGTGCTCGACAACTTCTCCACCGGCCGGATCGAGAACCTGGCCGACGCCGTGTGCGGCGGGCTGACCGAGGCGGACGTCATCTCCGGTGACATCCGCGCGTCGGAGGGTGTCGAGGTCATCCACGAGTGGCAGCCGGACGTGGTGGTGCACCTCGCCGCGCAGCCGAGCCTTCCCACCGCCCGTCGTTCACCGCTGTACGACGCCGACGTGAACGTGTTCGGCACCGTCAACGTGCTGGACGCCTGCGCCCGCAGCGGCGTACGGCTGATCGTCAACGCGACCAGCAGCGACATCTTCGGCAGCGTCGCCGCGCACGAGTTGCCGGTGCGCGAGGACCACCCGATCGCGCCGGTGAGCCCGTACGGCGTCAGCAAGGCCGTCGGCGTGCACTACCTCGACTGGTACGGACGTCAGCACGGCCTGTCGTACACCTCGATGGTGTTGGGAAATGTCTACGGGCCCCGGCAGGAGGGCGGCGACTGCGGTGTGGTGTCCCTGATGGTCGACGCGCTGCTCGGGGGCCGGCAGGCGGTCATCCACGGCGACGGTACGCAGACCCGGGACTTCGTCTACGTCGGCGATGTCGCCGAGGCGATCGCGCTCGCCTGTCACCACAGCGGAGTGGGGACTGTCAACATCGCTTCGGGGCGGCAGACCAGCGTCAACGAGGTGTACGACACCGTCCGGGAGGCGTTCGGCGTCGACGAGGTGGCCCGTTACGAGCCGCTGCCCTGGTCGGGCGAGGTCCGCGACATGGCGCTGGACACCCGCCGGGCGCGCGAGCTGCTCGGCTGGCACCCCACTGTCGGCTTCACCGAGGGCGTCCGGATGACGGTGCGCGAAGCGCGCCGCCGCCAGACCGGCAGCCACATCCTGTCCCCGGCGTGGGCGCTCAGTCGCTGACATCCCAGCGCATATTTCCCGTCATCTGATCGGGAATTTCATCGAACAGTCTCACTCTTGCGGTGCGGCATCCACTGCTGCCACGATGACCGTCAATGCCTTCCGTCGAAGAAGGAGTGGTCGTCATGGCGGTGTCCCGCCGCAGGTTCGTCACATCGGTACTGGCCGGGTCCGCCCTCGCCACCGCCTCCACCACCGAGCTGCTCAACACGGTGGCCGGCCCCGCGCACGCCGCCAGTCCTCCCGGGGACGTGGTCGGCAAGGTGACGGTCGGCTACCAGGGCTGGTTCAGCGCCCCCGGCGACGGCGCGCCGATCGGCGGGTGGTGGCACTGGAGCCGCGACCGGTTCCAGCCGCCCTCGTCCGCCAACACCACCATCGTGTCCTGGCCGGACATGCGGGAGTACACCCGCAGTTACCCCACCGCGTACCCCAACCTGGGCAACGGCCAGCCGGCCACCCTTTTCTCCTCGTACGACCAGCAGACGGTGGACACCCACTTCCGCTGGATGCAGGAGTACGGCTGCGACACCGCCGCCCTGCAACGGTTCAACCCGATGGGCGACGAGGGCCCGACCCGCGACGCGATGGCGCAGAAGGTGCGCTCCGCGGCCGAGCGGTACAACCGCAAGTTCTACATCATGTACGACGTCACCGACTGGTTGAGTTTCCAGTCGGAGATCAAGACCGACTGGACGACGAAGATGGCGGCGCACACCGCGTCGTCCGCGTACGCCCGGCAGAACGGCAAGCCGGTCGTCTGCATCTGGGGTTTCGGGTTCAGCGAGCCCAGCCGCCCCTTCACCCCCGGGCCCTGCCTGGAGGTGATCAACTGGTTCAAGGCGCAGGGCTGCTACGTCATCGGCGGCGTGCCCACCTGGTGGCGGCAGGGCATCGAGGACTCCCGCCCCGGCTTCCTCGACGTCTACCACGCCTTCCACGCGATCTCGCCGTGGATGGTCTACCGGGCCAGGACCGTCGAGGAACTGGACTCGTACTACAACAACGTCAACGTCGGCGACATGGCCGACTGCGCGGCGCGCGGCATCGACTACCTGCCCTGCGTGATGCCCGGCGACCTGGCCGGGGGGCACCGCAAACACGGCGACTTCTACTGGCGGCACATCTACAACATGATCCGGCTCGGCTCCCAGGGCCTGTACGTGTCCATGTTCGACGAGTACAACGAGGGCAACCAGATCGCCAAGACGTCCGAAACCCAGGCCACCACCCCGGCCGGCGCGAACATCCGGGCCCTGGACGAGGACGGCGTCGCCTGCTCCGCCGACTACTACCTGCGAATC
>NZ_JAGPXZ010000605.1:0-3842 GCF_018070305.1 Micromonospora sp. M51
CGAACAGCCCCCACCGGCCGGGGCGCAGCTCCCGCTCGCGCCACGCCTGGTTGCCGAAGAAGGTCAACGTCAGCACCCCGCCGGAGCCGTCGCCGACGGTCACCTCCAGCAGGTTGCCCCGCCGCTGACGCATCGGGCGCACCGCGGTGCGCTGCACCTGAGCCAGCACGGTGACCTGCTCACCGACGTCCAGCGAGCGGATGTCGGTGTGCTCACCACGCTCGTCGTAGCGACGCGGGAAGTGGTAGACCAGGTCACCCGCGGTGTGCAGGTCGAGGTGTGCGGCCAGCGCCTTGGCTGTCTTCTCCCCGACCAGCTTCTTCAGCGGAGTGTCCACAGTGGCTGGTTCGCTCATTCGATCCCTACCAGGAGCGGATAAAACGGCTGGCCGCCCGGGTACGTGTGCACCTCGACGAACGGCCAGCGTCGCGCGACGTGCGCGCGGACGGCATCGGTGAGCCCGGCCGGGGCGTCCGCCCCGGCCAGCAGGGTGACCATCTCGCCACCACCGCCGAGCATCCGGTCGACCACCGCCGCGCAGGTGTCGGTGAGGTCGGTGCCGATCAGGTGCACCTCCCCCTCCACCAGCGCCAGCACGTCACCGGGACGGCACGGGCCGGCCACTGTCAGCGCCTCCCGGCTGGCGTGGCAGACCTCGGCGTAGCGGCAGGCGCCCGCCGCCTCGGCCATCGCGATCACGTCGTCCTCGAAGCGGCGGTCGCCGTCGCGGACCGCGAGGGCGGCCAACGCCTGCACGGGCGAGCGGGTCGGCACCACGCTCACCTTGATGCCGAAGCGGTGGGCCTCGCGGGCCGCCGCGCTCGCCACCGCCTCGGTGTTGGCGTCGTTGGGCAGCACCACCACCCGGGCCGCGCCGGTGCTGCGCACGGCGTCGAGCAGCTCACCGGTGGACGGGTTGCCCGGCACCACTGTGGCCCCCTCAGCGGCGAACAGCTCGGCGATGCCGCCACCGGTGGCCACCACCACCGCGGCCCGGCCGGTCACCGCCGGGCCGGCGGGCGGCTCCGGCTGGTCGGCGAAACGGGTCACCGAGATCCGGTACGGGCGGCCGGCAGCGACCCCGGCCTCGACCGCCGCGCCCACGTCGTTGACGTGCACGTGGACGTTCCAGGTGCCCTCCGGCTCACGCCCGTCGCCGACGACGACGAGCGAATCCCCCAACGCGTCCAGGGCCCGGCGCACCCCGGCGACCGCCTCGGCTCGGGCATCGAGCAGGAACTGCACCTCGTACGCGTACTCGTCGGAACCGGTCTCGCGGGCGACGGTGGCCGCCGGGCGGGCGGCGCGCGGCGGCGGCGCGGGCCGGGCCGTGCTCTCCCCGGTCAGCACCTCGACCAGGGCGTCGAGCAGCACGCAGAGCCCTCGGCCACCGGCGTCGACAACGCCCGCGCGGGCCAGCGCCGGCAGCTGCTCCGGGGTCCGGGCGAGCGCCTCGGCCGCCGCCCGGGCCGCGACGCCGGCCACCGCCGGCTGGTCGTCGCTGTCCGCGCCCGCGGCCGCCGCGGCGGCGGCCGCGTCAACGGTGAGCCGTGTGCCCTCGACCGGCCGGGAGACCGCCGGGTACGCGGCGGCGGTGCCGGAGCGCAACGCGGCGGCCAACTCCCGGCCGCGCACCGCCGGCATCCCGGCGACCTGGTCGGCGAAACCCCGCAGGATCTGCGAGAGGATGACCCCGGAGTTGCCCCGCGCGCCGAGCAGCGCGCCCTGGGCCATCAGCCGCAGCGCGTGCCCGTGCGCGGTCGGCCCGCTGTCGGGCAGGGTGTCCAGATCCATGGCGAGGGCCTGCTGTGCCGAGGTGAGGGTGAGCACCAGGTTGGTGCCGGTGTCGCCGTCGGGCACCGGATAGACGTTGAGCTGGTCGATCTCGCCCTGGTGACGCTTCAGTGCGGCCAACCCGCCCGCACACCAGCGGCGGACCGCGGCGGCGTCGAGGGTGTCCAGCACGGGCAGAAGCCTACTGGCGCGCACCGACACCCGTCGGACTCGTCCGGCGTGTCCGCCGTGCCCCGGGTCGGCGCTGGCCGCGGCGGGGACGGACCGCTCCGGTAGCCTTGCCGCCGGGCCGGCCCACCGTCGGGCGGACGGGCCCACGACCAGGCGTGAGCCGGGGCACGGGCGAGCGCCGGACCGGGCCGGTTGGCCGGGTCGGCGAGTCATCGGGTAACCTGACCAGGTTGCCCGGGCAGCACCTGCCGGCGACCTCATGAACGTATCAATCCCAGGAGTATCCCGTGGCTAGCGTGTGCGACGTCTGTGGCAAGGGACCGGGCTTCGGCCACAACGTGTCCCACTCGCACCGGCGGACCAACCGCCGCTGGAACCCGAACATCCAGTCGGTGCGTACCCCGGCCGGTGGCGGCAACACCAAGAAGTTGCAGGTCTGCACCTCGTGCATCAAGGCCGGCAAGGTCACCCGCGCCTGACGCGGTAGCACCCACCTTCTCGTTCGGCTCAGCCGGCGGACCCCGAGGGTCCGCCGGCTGAGCCGTGTGCGCGGCAGCCACCGCGCACCGCGCCGGCCCGGCCAGGCACGCCGAGGCCCGGCCCGCAGGTCAGAGGGTGCGGCCGAAGGAGATGCAGCCCTCCGCGTCCTTGTAGAAGCCGAAGTTCGGGATCCGCTCGTACCCGGCGGAGCCGTACATGGCGATCGCCTCGGGCTGCTTGTCGCCGCACTCCAGGACCACCCGCTTGCGGCAGTGCTCGCGGGCGGAGCGCTCGACGGCCGCCAACACCGCGCGGGCCACCCCCCGCCCCCGCGCCGCCGGCACCGTGTACATCCGCTTCAGCTCCGCGGTGTCCTCGCCGTGGCTACGCCAGCCACCGCAGCCGACCGGCTCACCGGCGAGGTAGGCGACGAGGAACGCGCCATCGGGCGGCTCGAACTCGGCCGCGTCCACCGGGGTGTCGTCGCCGGTGCCGCCGTAGCGGGCACCGAGGTCGGCCAGGGCGGCCTGGATCAGGTGCTGTGCCACCGGCGCGTCGAACCGCACCACCCGGATCTCGATCTCACTCACGGTGTCCAGCGTACGGCGGCGCCCGGGTCTCAGCGGAAGTGGTCCCAGCCGGCCGGGCCGTCGTAGCCGACCCCGTCGACGGTCACGCCGGCACCGTCCGTGACCAGGCCGATCGGCCGCCAGCCCGGCGGCAGCGGCACCGCCGGGGGGAAGGTAGCGGCCAGCGCGTGGTCGTCGCCACCGGCGAGGATCCAGGTGTACGGGTCGACGCCGAGTGCCTGCGCCGCGTCGGCCATCTGCCGGGGCACCTCGAACCCGTCCCGGCGTACGTCGATGGCCACCCCGCTGGCCGCCGCGATGTGCCCGAGGTCGGCGAGGAGCCCGTCCGAGATGTCGATCATGGAGGTGGCGCCGGACCGGGCGGCCTGCGGGCCGGCCTGGTAGGGCACCTGTGGCCGCCGGTACGCCTCGACCAGCAGCCTCGGGGTGCGGAACCCCCGGGTCAGCACTGTCAACCCGGCTGCCGCGTACCCGGTGCGCCCGGCCAGGGCGAGCACGTCCCCGGGTCGGGCGCCGGAGCGCAGCACGGGTGGGTGGCCCGCCAGGTCGCCCAGCGCGGTGACCGCGACGGTCAGGGTGGGGCTGGCCGACATGTCGCCGCCGACGACGCTCGCGCCGACCGTCGCCGCCTCCGCCGCCAGCCCGTCGGCCAGCTCCTCCGCCCAGCCGGTGTCCAGGTCCGCCGGCATGCAGAGCGCGACCAGCAGGGCGGTCGGCGTGGCACCCATCGCCGCGATGTCGGCCAGGTTGGCCGCCGCCGCCCGGTGCCCGACGTCGCGGGCCGAGGACCAGTCCCGCCGGAAGTGC
>NZ_JAGPXZ010000606.1:0-3838 GCF_018070305.1 Micromonospora sp. M51
CGGCTCGCCAACGCCTACCCCCGCCGCTGCTGCTCAACGGTCCGACGAGAGTGCTGCCGCTGCTGGTCAGCGGACCGGTGAGAGTGCCGCCGCAGCGACCGCCGGTTCTGGTGACCGTGAGCTGACCGCCGCCGCGCTGGTCGCGGACGCGCTCGACGCGTTGACCGACGCCGCCGCGCGGGCCGCGCTGGCGACCACCACGCTGGCCCGGGGGCTGCGCCCGGGTGGTCCGGCGCCGGCCTGGTTGGCCGCGCTCGCCGGCCCGCAGCGGGACTTCACCATCGACCCGGCCGGGCTGGCCACGCTCGGCGCGGAACTGGACGCCTGGCAGCGCGACGCCGCCGGGGGCCCGGTGCGGGCCAGCTTCCGACTGGTCGAGCCGGCCCCCGACGAGGTCACCGAACCGTTCCTGGCCACCCGGCCAGCACCGGCCGACTCCACCCGGGCACTGGCCGACTCCGCGCGGGCACCGGTCGACTCCGCGCCGGTGCCGGTCGGGTCGGCCGGTGGTGGGCGGTGGCGGCTGGAGTTCGGGTTGCAGGCCGCAGACGAGCCTGGCCTGCACGTCGACGCCGGGGAGGTCTGGCGCGGGCCGCAGACACCCGGTGGCCTGGCGGGCCGGACGGCCAGCCCGCAGGAGACCCTGCTCGCCGAGTTGGGCCGGGCCAGCCGGCTCTGGCCGGACCTGGACGCCGCGTTGCGGACCGCCGCCCCGGAGGCGATGGAACTCGACGTCGAGGGAGCCCACCGGTTCCTCAGCGCGGGCGCCCCGGTGCTGCACGCGGCCGGCTTCGGGGTGCTGCTGCCGTCCTGGTGGCAGCGTCCGTCGGCGCGCCTGGGTGCCCGGTTGCGGGCCCGCAGCCGTACCGCGCCGGGCACGGTCGGTGGCGTCGACGCCGGCGTCGGTCTGGACGCCCTGGTCGACTACCGCTGGGAGATCGCCCTCGGCGACCAGCCGCTCTCCGCCGAGGAGTTGGCGGTGCTGGCCGAGATGAAGACCCCGCTGGTCCGGCTGCGCGGCCGGTGGGTGGAGTTGGACCCGGGGCGGCTCGCCGCCGGTCTGCGCCTGCTCCGCGCCGCCGGCGAGCTGACCGTCGCCGAACTGCACCGCCTCGGGCTGGCCACCGGTGCGCTGCCGGTGCTGGAGGTGACCGCCGACGGGGCGCTGGGCGACCTGCTCGCCGGCGCGGTCGAGCGGCGGCTCACCCCGCTGGACCCGCCCCCGGGCTTTGAGGGGACGCTGCGGCCGTACCAGCAGCGTGGACTGGCCTGGCTGGCCTTTTTGCGCTCCCTCGGCCTGGGCGGTGTGCTCGCCGACGACATGGGGCTGGGCAAGACTGTGCAACTGCTCGCGCTGCTCGCCGGGGACCCACCGGAGGCCGGGCCGACGCTGCTGGTCTGTCCGATGTCGCTGGTCGGCAACTGGCAGCGGGAGGCCGCGCGGTTCACCCCGGGGCTGCGGGTGCACGTACACCATGGTGCCGAGCGGGCGCGGGGGGCGGAGTTCACCGCGGCCGCGCACGGCGCGGACCTGGTCCTCACCACCTCCTCGGTGGCCGCCCGCGACGCCGCCGACCTGGCCGGCATCGACTGGCACCGGGTGGTGGTGGACGAGGCGCAGGCGATCAAGAACGCGTCGACGCGGCAGGCCGAGGCGGTTCGCGCGCTGCCCGCCCGGCAGCGGGTGGCGGTCACCGGTACGCCGGTGGAGAACCGCCTCGCCGACCTCTGGTCGATCATGCAGTTCGCCAATCCGGGCCTGCTCGGGCCGGCCGCGACGTTCCGCAAGCGGTTCGCCGAGCCGATCGAGCGCCACGGCGACGCCGAGGCCGCCGAGCGCCTGCGTCGGATCACCGGGCCGTTCGTGCTGCGCCGGCTCAAGACCGACTCGTCGATCATCTCCGACCTGCCGGAGAAGCTGGAGATGGAGGTGCTCTGCAACCTCACCGCCGAGCAGGCCGCGCTGTACCGGGTGGTGGTCGACGACATGCTCGCCCGGATCGAGACCAGCGACGGCATCGAGCGACGCGGTCTGGTGCTGGCCACCATGACCCGGCTCAAGCAGGTCTGCAACCACCCCGCCCAACTGCTGCGCGACGGCTCGCCGTTGGAGGGCCGTTCCGGCAAGCTGGCCCGGCTCACCGAGATCCTGGAGGAGGTGCTGGCGGCGGGGGAGCGGGCGCTGCTGTTCACCCAGTACGCCGAGTTCGGCGCGATGTTGCGCGGTCACCTGTCGGCGCGCTTCGGCCGGGAGGTGCTGTTCCTGCACGGTGGCGTCGGCAAGGCCGAGCGGGACACCCTGGTGCAGCGCTTCCAGTCGGCGGAGGGTCCGCCGCTGTTCGTCCTGTCCCTCAAGGCCGGCGGCACCGGGCTGACGCTGACCGCCGCGAACCACGTGGTGCATGTGGACAGGTGGTGGAACCCGGCGGTCGAGGACCAGGCCACCGACCGGGCGTTCCGGATCGGGCAGCGCCGACGGGTGCAGGTCCGCAAGTTCGTCTGCGCCGGCACTGTCGAGGAGAAGGTGGCCGCGCTGATCGCCGACAAGCGCAGCCTCGCCGAGCGGGTCGTCGGCACCGGCGAGCAGTGGATCACCGAGTTGTCCACCGGCCAGTTGCGGGACCTGTTCGCCCTGGAGGCCGGGGCGGTGGTGGAGTGAGCGAGCGGAGCGAGCGAACCGTCAGGCACAGCCAATTTGTGCCTCGCGTCGGCACGGTGCGCTGCGGAGTGCCGACGTGAGCGACTTCGCCGACTACGGGCGTCCCCGCCGGGTCGACGGGGGTCTGCGGGCCCGCAGCGCCCGGGGCGCCATCGGCCGGTCCTGGTGGTCGCGGCGTTTCCTGGAGGTGCTGGAGTCGTTCGCGCTCGGCACCCGGTTGACCCGGGGCCGGTCGTACGCGCGGGCCGGTCAGGTGCTCACACTCGACATCACACCCGGGCGGGTCAGCGCGGTGGTGCAGGGCTCCCGGCCGCAGCCGTACCAGGTGTCGATCGGGGTGCGGCCGTTCCCGGCCGCGCTCTGGTCCCGAATCGAGGACGAGCTGGCCGGGCAGGCGTTCTTCAGCGCCCGGCTGCTCGCCGGGGACCTCCCCGACGAGTTGGAGGAGCTGTTCGCCGCCGCCGGCGCGCCGCTGTTCCCGGCGGCCGTCGACGAGCTGACCCAGCGCTGCAACTGCCCCGACTTCGCGGTGCCCTGCAAGCACCTCGCGGCGTCGTTCTACCTGCTGGCCGAGGCGTTCGACGCGGACCCGTTCGAGCTGTTGCACTGGCGCGGTCGGTCCCGCGCGGAGTTGCTCGACGAACTCCGCGCCCGCCGGGCGGCGGCCACCGGTGTCACCCCACCGCCCCCGCCGGTCGACGAACCGTCCGAACCGGACGGTGCCGGGTCGGCGGTGGACGTCCGGACGCCGGTCGGTGCCGCCCGTGCGCTCGCCGGGCTGTCGGCGACGCCGTTGGCCGAGGCGGCGGACCGGTTCTGGTCGGCGCCGGTGCCGCTGCCGGACCGGCCGCCCCGACTGGTGACCGGCACCGACCTGCTGCTGCGCCAGCTCGGAGCGCCGGCCGCGACCATCGGTGGGCCGGGAACGCTCGAACGGTTGCGTCGCGCGTACCGGGCGTTCGGCCCGGCCGACCGGTGAGCCGTCCCGTCGAGCGGTGGAGCAGTCATGTCCAGCGGCGGCGGAACCGCCACATGATCGCGGCGTTGGCCACCAGCACCACCGCGCAGATCGCGCCGGTGAGCCGACCGGCGAATACGGCTATCGCCGGCAGTGACGCCCACAGCACGATGGTCAACAACATCAGGTAGCGGCCCCTGCGGGCCCGAACCCGGTGGTCC
>NZ_JAGPXZ010000607.1:0-3827 GCF_018070305.1 Micromonospora sp. M51
GGGGGGGGGGCGCCCGGGCCGCTGTGTCACGGGCGGGAAGGGACGGTGCGGGTCCCTTCCCGCCGTGTGGGTGGTGCGCCGGCCTTCGGCTCAGCCGAGGCCGCCCTTGATGGCGCCGATGAGCTCGCCGTTGCTCGTGTCACCGGAGAGTTCCCAGAAGAACGCGCCACCGAGGCCCTGGTTGTTCGCGTACGTCATCTTGCCGTTGATGGTCGACGGGGTGTCGTAGCTCCACCAGTTGCTGCCGCACTTGGCGTACGCGGTGCCGGCGATCGTGCCGGTGGCCGGGCAGGTGTTCTTGAGGACCTTGTAGTCCTCGATGCCCGCCTCGTAGGTGCCCGGTGCCGCGCCGGTGGCGCTGCCGCCCGGCGCCGCCTGGGTGACACCGGTCCAGCCCCGCCCGTAGAAGCCGATGCCGAGCAGCAGCTTGCTGGCCGGGACGCCCTTGCTCTTGAGCTTCTGGATCGCCGCGTCGGAGTTGAAGCCCTGCTGCGGGATGCCGGTGTACGAGGTCAGCGGCGAGTGCGGCGCCGTCGGCCCCTGGGCGTTGAACGCCCCGAAGTAGTCGTACGTCATCGGCATCAGCCAGTTGAGGTTGCCGATGGCGCCGGCGTAGTCGGTGGCGTCGATCTTGCCGCCGTTGCTGCCGTCCGCGGTGATGGCGGCGGTGACCAGGGCGTTGGAGCCGAACTTCGACCGCAGCGCGCTGATCACGTTCTTGAAGGCGTTCGGGCCGCTGGTGTCACAGCTCAGACCGCAGGCGTTGGGGTACTCCCAGTCGACGTCGATGCCGTCGAAGACGTCCGCCCAGCGCGGGTCCTCGACCAGGTTGTAGCAGCTCTCGGCGAAGGCGGCCGGGTTCTGCGCGGCCTGCGTGAAGCCGCCGGACCAGGTCCAGCCACCGAACGACCAGATCACCTTCAGGTGCGGGTTCAGCTGCTTGAGCTTGCGCAGCTGGTTGAAGCTGCCCCGCAGCGGCTGGTCCCAGGTGTCGGCGACGCCGTCGACGCTGTCCGCCGCCGTGTACGCCTTCTCGTAGTCGGCGTAGCTGTCACCGATCGAGCAGCGACCGCCGGTGGTGTTGCCGAAGGCGTACAGGATGTGGGTCAGCTTGGCGGCCGAGCCGCTGGTCTGGATGTTCTTGACGTGGTAGTTGCGGGCGTACACGCCCCACTCGGCGAAGTAGCCGACGACCTTCTTGCCACCGGTGTTCGGCGGCGGCGTGGTCGGCGGTGGCGTGGTGGGTGGCGGGGTGGTCGGTGGCGTCGTGGTCGGTGGGGTGGTGGTCGGCGGGGTCGTGGTGGGCGGGGTCGTTCCGCCGCCGCACGCGGCACCGTTGATGGTGCAGTTCAGCGGTGCCTTGTAGGCGCCGCTGCCGTTGTAGCCCCAACTGAACGAGGCGCCGGGGGCGAGGCCGCCGGCCCAGCTCTTCTTGACCGCGACGTAGTGGTTGCCGCTGCTGGTGACGTCGGCGTCCCACGCGCTGCTGATGGTGGTGCCCGACGGCAGGTCGAACTCGATGCGCCAGGTGGTGACGGTGGCACTGGACCCGTTGGTGACGGTCACCCTCGTCTCGTGACCGGTCCCCCAGTCCTGCGCCTTGGTGAAGGTGGTGGTGACCGTGCCGGCGCCGAACGCGGTGGTCACCGGCACCGCTGCGACGGTCACGGCGACCACGGCACCGGCCCAGAGGGCTCGGCGGAGCGATCTTTTCATGCGGCGTCTCCCGAACTGTTAGGAAACTTTCCAAAAGAGATGGTGAGACGGTACTCACGCCGTCATCAGTTCGTCAAGATGTGCATGTTTCGATTTCTCCTGGTGCACGGAGTGCACACGCTGCGCCCACACCCGGCCGACGCCCGGCCCGCGAGTAGCCTCGGTCCATGACCGTCTTCGACATCCCGATCGACGCCCTCAACGGCGGCCCCGCCGACCTGGCCCGCTACCGCGGCAAGACGTTGCTGGTCGTCAACGTGGCCTCCCGCTGCGGCCTCACCCCGCAGTACGCCGGCCTCCAGAAGCTCGCCGACTCCTACGCCGACCGGGGCCTGGTGGTGCTCGGCGTGCCGTGCAACCAGTTCGCGGGGCAGGAGCCGGGCAGCGCTGCCGAGATCAGCGACTTCTGCCAGGTCAACTACGGGGTCACCTTCCCGTTGACCGAGAAGGTCGACGTCAACGGCCCCGACCGGCACCCGCTCTACGCCGCGTTGGTGCAGACTCCGGACGCCGACGGGCACACCGGTGACGTGCGGTGGAACTTCGAGAAGTTCCTGGTGGCCCCGGACGGCTCGGTCGCCGCCCGCTTCGCCCCCACCGTCGAGCCCGGCTCGGACGAGCTACGCACCGCCATCGATAAGACCCTCCCCGCCTCCTGACACCCAGGGCGCCGCGCGTGCCGCCCTGATCACGCTCGAACATGGATGTAGTGGCCTCCCGGCTTCCGGACGCCACTACATCCCGGATCGAGCACGATCTTGCGGGCCGGGCCGGGCCGGGCCGGGCCGGCACCGCACGGCGGCCGGCACGAACCGCTGGCCACCGGAGAGTGGCACGTCACCGGAGAGCCGGTCGGCGACCAGCGTGAGCAGTACGTTGTCCAGGACGGGTGCGGCGCCACCAGGCACCCGCCGGGAAGGCGAGGTCGCGAGCAGCCGCCCGCCGGGGTGACCGGAATAACCCACCAGGCTGGTCGGGAATGCGTCGCGGGTGGACGGAGTTGGGAACGAGCATGACAACTGTGGGACTGATCGGCAGTGGCAACATCGGCGGCACCGTGGCCCGGCTTGCCGTCGACGCCGGCTACGACGTGGTGCTGAGCAACTCGCGCGGCCCGGAGACCCTCACCGACCTGGTCGAGGCCCTGGGCGGGCACGCCAGCGCCGGCACCGCGCAGGACGCAGCACAGGTGGGTGACCTGGTGGTGGTCAGCGTGCCGCTGAAGGCGTACCGCGCGGTGCCCGTGGAGCCACTGGCCGGCAAGGTCGTCATCGACACCAACAACTACTACCCGCAGCGCGACGGGGCCTTCCCGGAGCTGGACTCCGGCGAGATCACCAGCAGTGAGCTGCTGCAGCGGCACCTGCCGCAGTCGCGGGTGGTCAAGGTCTTCAACAACATCTACTTCAAGGGCCTGGCCGCGCTCTCCCGGCCGTCCGGTGCGGCCGACCGCAGCGCCCTCGCGATCGCCGGTGACGACGCCGACGCGAAGGCCGAGGTGACCGCCTTCCTGGACCGGATCGGGTACGACGCGGTCGACGTCGGCCCGCTGGCCGAGGGGTGGCGCTACCAGCCGGACACTCCGGCGTACGGCACGCTCTACTCCGCCAGCCCTACCGACTGGGAGCACCCGGCCACCGGCGACGCCGCGAAGCTGCGCGCCGCCCTGGCCGCCGCCACCCGCTGACCAACCGCCGCCGCCCTCCCGCGACCGCCTACCGGCTCCTCGCGCGGAGGGCGGCGGCGAGTTCGTCGTCGTAGCTGGCGATCGGCCGCCCGTCCGCGTCGTACGCGACGAGCCGGCCCTGCGCCATGCTGGCCGAGCGGAACGAGAACGTCCGGCTCCCCGGGTACGCGTCGAGCAGCGGAATGACCCGAGGTGGCCCACCCGGGGCGGAGAAGTATTCCAGCCTGGTCACCTGCGGGGAGACCACCCCGTTGACCCGCACCTTGGTCCTCTCGGCCCGGGTGCCGAAGGTGACCGGCGCGTCCGTGCCGTAGGCGGCGCACTCGACCGGGCCCCGGCAGACGAAGAAGTACCGCGGGTTGACCACGTCGTCGAGGGCGTACGCCTTGAAGGTCGGGTCGGCACCGGCGGGCAATGGTTGTAC
>NZ_JAGPXZ010000608.1:0-3816 GCF_018070305.1 Micromonospora sp. M51
CGGGAGGCGCGCGCGAAGGCTGACGCCCTTGAGCGGGACGCCCGCCAGCGGCACCAGGAGGCCATGGGCGGCCTGGACGCCAAGCGCACGGCCCTGCAGAAGCACATCGAGGAGCTCAAGCAGTTCGAGCGCGAGTACCGCACCCGGCTCAAGGCGTACCTGGAGAGCCAGCTGCGTGACCTCGACGGTCGTGGCCAGGGCCTCGAGGCCGAGATGACCCGCTCCGAAGCCGGCCGGGTAGCCGGCGGCAACGGGCTGGCCGCAGCGGGCCTCGCTGGTTCGTACGGCGGCGGCGGGCGCTCCGGCGCCCTCGAAGCCGGACGCTGAGCACCGGCCGGCGATCGCTGTCCGCCAATGGTGACGGTCGCCGGCCCGGCCTGGACGGTTCGACGCGGCGGGGGTGAGCCGTGATAGTCGCAAGTCTGCTGCTCATCCTCGTCGCGGTGGTGCTACTGGTGCTCGGCTTGGCCGGTGGCTCCAGCTTCTTGTTGGTCATCTCCATCGCGGCCAGTCTGCTGGCCGCCGTGGCGTTGGTGGTGGGCGCTCGCCAGGCAGCCGCCAACCGCGCCATGGCGGATCCCGGCCGGACCGACCGGCGGCACCCCGACGCACCCCGCACGGCCAGCCAGGCCACGCCGGATGTCGCGTACGGGCCGCCGCTGGTCGAGCCGGAGGTGCCGGTCCAGCACGTGCCCACGACGTTTGGTACCGGCGGCACCGGGTGGCGGCAACCACCCGGGCCGCCGGTCGACCACGTCCCACCGATCGACGAGGCGTCGCCGTACGACCCGCCGCGCGTCGACGAGGCGTCGCCGGTCGTGGCCGACGAGGTGTCCTCGCGGGCCCGGCCCGTCAGCCCGGCGTCGCCGACGGTGGCCTCGACCGACGACGGGTTCGACGGCGCGGTCACGGCGGTCGACGAGCCGGCCGCCCAGCAGATCACTACCGCCGAGGCGGCCCGGGTGGCCCGACTGCACGACGCCGTCGAGGTCGTCGACGGCCGCCCCCGCTACCACCTCGCCACCTGCCCCCACCTGGTTGGCTGGCAGCCCGAGACGTTACCGGTCGCCGAGGCCGTGGAGCTCGGCTTCACGCCGTGCGCGCACTGCGCGCCGGCGACCGCTCTCCTCGCCGACGTCCGGCCGATCTGAAGCGGCGCCCGGTGCCCGCGCAGGACACGCTCACCGTGGCGGTGCGGGTGAAGCCCGGCGCCTCCCGGGACCGGGTGGGTGGCCGCTTCGACGGCCCGCACGGCCCCGCCCTCGTGATCGCGGTCCACGATCCGGCCGTGGACGGTCGGGCCACCGAGGCGGCCCGGCGGGCGTTGGCCGGCGCGCTGGGCGTCCGGCGGGCCGCGGTGTCACTGCGCTCCGGCGCGGCCAGCCGGGACAAACTCTTCATCGTCGATCGGCCCGGCCCGGAGCTGCCCGAGGTGCTGCGCCGCCTGCGCGACGGATCCGCCGAGTGAGGACAGCCCGGGCAAGGCAGCCGTGACCCCCGGGTTGGACATCGCGCTGCTGCTCGGTGCGGCGGTGCTGCTGGTAGCGGTCGGCGCGGTGCGACTCTCCACCCGCCTCGGCGTGCCCAGCCTCCTGGTCTATCTGGCACTGGGTGTGGCGATCGGCGAGGGCGGGCTGGGCATCCGTTTCGACGACGTCGAGCTGACCCGGACCCTCGGCTTCTGCGCGCTGATCGTGATCATCGCGGAGGGCGGCCTCACCGCCCGGTGGACCACGCTGCGTCCGGTGCTCGGGCTGGCCTCCGTGCTCTCCACTGTGGGCGTGATCGTCAGCATCGTGGTGGTCGGCGTCGCCGTGCACCTGCTGCTGGGGCTGGACTGGCGGTTGGCGCTGCTCTACGGAGCGGTGCTCTCGTCCACCGACGCGGCTGCCGTCTTCGCCACCCTGCGCCGGCTGCGGTTGCCGCCCCGCCTGGTGGCGACGCTGGAAGCCGAGTCGGGGATGAACGACGCCCCGGTGGTGCTGCTGGTGGTGCTGCTGTCCCACCGGGGTTTCTCGCACCCGTGGTGGTACGAGGTCGCGCTGGTCTGCTACGAGCTGGGCGTCGGCGCGGCGGTGGGGGTGGGCGCGGGTGTCGCCGGCACCTGGGCGCTGCGCCGGGCGGCCCTGCCCTCGGCCGGGCTCTACCCGATCGCCGCGGTGGGCATCACGGTGCTGGCGTACGCCGCGGGGGCGGTTCTGCACGCCTCGGGCTTCCTCGCCGTCTACGTGGCCGGGGTGTTGCTGGGCAACGCCCGCCTGTCGCACCGGCAGGCGATTCTCGGTTTCGCGGACGGGCTGGCCTGGCTCGCCCAGATCGGGTTGTTCGTGCTGCTCGGGTTGCTGGCCTCGCCGGGCCGGCTGGACGCGGCGGTGCTGCCCGCGGTGGTCGCCGGGCTGGCGCTGGTGCTGCTGGCCCGGCCGCTGTCGGTGGCCGTCTCGGCGTTGCCGTTCCGGGTCGGCCTTCGAGAACAGGCGTTCCTGTCCTGGGCCGGGCTCCGCGGGGCGGTGCCGATCGTGCTGGCCACCATTCCGCTCTCCGAGCGGGTGCCCGGCGCGGAGCGGCTCTTCGACGTGGTCTTCGTACTGGTGGTGATCTTCACGCTGGTGCAGACCGGGACGCTGGGGTCGTTCGCCCGCTGGTTGCGGGTGACCGCGCCGGCCGAGGCCGCCGAGATTCATGTGGAGACCGCGCCGCTGGAGCGGATGCGGGCGGATCTGCTCCAGGTGGAGGTGCCGCCGGGCTCGCGACTGGCGGGTGTGCACGTCGACGAGTTGCGGCTCCCGGTGGGCGCGTCGGTGACCCTGGTGCTGCGCGACGGGGTGGGTTTCGTGCCCGCACCGGACACCCGGTTGAAGACCGGCGACAGTCTGCTGATCGTGGCGACCGCCGGGGTGCGGGACGCCGCGGAACGGCGGTTGCGGGCGGTCAGTCGGCGGGGTCACCTGGCCCGATGGTTTGGTGAGTACGGGGATGAGGTGGTCAATTGATCTGCTAGCGTTCCCTTTGCCCCAGTTTGGCAGGGCTCGGGGCTGTTAGACGGTGCGACGGTGCGGCACGTTGTCGGACGCCTGTACGTTCCGTATTCTTGCCAACCTCCGGAGTGCGCGGCCATCGTCGCCGCGCGCCCCTTTTCGTACATAGGGGACGCCCTGGGCGGCGCCCCCTGACCCAGGCGCCGCGGACCGCGCGGTTCCCCGGCCGAGGGAGCGACCCCATGGCGAAGCCAGCCGACACCAGGACCGCCGGGCGCAAGCCGGTGGCCAAGGCCACCCGCAGCACGGCCGAGACCGAGAAGATCCGGGCGGCGATGGCGGCGCGGCGGGACGAGCTTCGTGCCGAGTACGATCAGACGCTGAGTGAGATCACCGAGCTGCAGCGCGATCGGCTGACCGACTCGGCCGGGGACGACCAGGCCGACACGGGCACCAAGACGCTCGAGCGGGAGCAGGAGATCTCTCTCGCCAACAGCATTCTGGAACGGATCACGCAGGTGGAGCGCGCTCTGGAGCGTCTCGACGAGGGTGGTTACGGCTGGTGCGAGCGGTGCGGCAACCCGATCCCGGTCGAGCGCCTCGCCGCCTTCCCGTCGGCCACCCTGTGTGTGACGTGCAAGCAGCTGGAGGAGCGGCGCTGAGGTCCGCTCCCCGGCGGCGATGAGACGGTGAGCGATCACCGCCAAGACTGTCGATGGGGAGCGCATGACCGCAGCACCGTCCGCCGAACCCGGCCGCACCGACCCGGGCGGCGGCAAACGCCGGCCCCGGGCCGTCGTGATTCTGGCCGGAGTCGCCCTGGTGGCCCTGCTGGCCGACC
>NZ_JAGPXZ010000609.1:0-3814 GCF_018070305.1 Micromonospora sp. M51
GGCCTTGATCGACTCGGTTTTCAGGAAGTCGGCCCATCCCGGTCGCCTCGATAGGCCGATTTTCTTGAAGGCGAGTCGATCAAGGGTGGTGCCATAGCAAATCGACCCGGCGGATGGGCGTTTTCCACAGGCCGGGCGGTTGTCCACAGGCGTCGGCCGTGGGTCGGCCGAGGTGGACGGTAACTGCCTAGCCTGCCGTCCATGGGTGCCGCTGCGGCGCTCGGGGACGGGAGGCGGCAGAGGCGATGGTCGATCCGAATTCCGCGCGGGCGTTGCGCCCGCTGCGCCAGCTCGCCCTGCCCCGCTGGCGCACCCTGCTCCGAGCCGGTCTGGTCGCGGCGCTGCTCGGCCTGGCCGCCGCAGTCCTACAGACCCCGGCCGGATGCCCGCCGACAGTCGTGCCCGCTGACGCACCATCCGTGGCCGACAACCCACCCCGGCAACTGCCCGCTGACGCACCATCCGTGGCCGACAACCCACCCCGGCAACTGCCCGCTGACGCACCATCCGTGGCCGACGACCCACCCCGGCAACTGCCCTACACCGCACCATCTGCGGCAGACGAGCCACCCCGGTGGGTCGACGAGGGCCGCTCGGCCGCCTCCGGCGGGGCATCCCCTCCCGACAGCACCGGAACGGCCGGACCGACCTCATGAGGGTCCGGCCGAGCCGTCGGGGTCAGTCCCAGTGCGGGGGGCGTTCGGCGAGCAGCCAGTCGTCGTTGTCGCCCGACCGCTCGCCCCAACCACGGTCGGTGTCGTCTGAGGTCTGCTCGGGCAGCACCACGAAGTCTTCGCTCAGGTCGACGGCGCGGTCGTCGTCTCCGCGTGCGCCGTGCGTGCCGGGGTCCTCGGTGCTCACGAGCGGCAAGACTAGCGCAGCTCACGCCAGCGGACCGGGCCGCGGACCGAAGCCACGCCGACCACAAACAACCAGACTGCCGGGCCCTGCCGACCAGAAACAACCATGCCGCCGATCGAGGGACTCCCCCTGAACCCGCCAGACCGAAAACCGGGGCACGCCGGCCAGAAACGACCGGGCCGCCGGCGGCGTTGGTAGCGTCGGACGGCGTGACGACCCCCAGCGGTGGCAGCACCCCGGACGACTACTGGCGACGGCCTGACACCGGTGACGACGCGCTGGCGGACCAACCGCCCACCGCATCCGGTGCCACACCACCGACCGGGTCCATGACCCAACCGCCGGCCGAGCCCACCAACCCACCTACGAGCGGGCCCACCAGCCCATCGCCGACGGGACGCACTCCTGCCGGGCCCACCGGCGCACCGCAGGTCGGGCAGACCGGCCCCACGTTGCCGGACGGCGGCACTCCCAGCGGACACGCCGGACCACCACCAGCCGGGCAGACCGGCCCCACCTTGCCGGACAGCAGCACTCCCAGCGGACACGCCGGACCACCACCGGCCGGGCACGCTCCCGGTGGGTACTCCGGCCCGCCGCCGAGCGTGCCGCCGCCGGCGGGTTGGCGTCCGCCCGTACATCTGCAGCCGGCGCCGCCGCGGCAACTGCCCCCGCAGGACATGGTCGACCTGGACGCGGCCGAGCAGCGTTCGCAGCGGGTCACCTACGGCTTCGGCGCGGCGGCCGGCGTGGTGCTGCTGGTTCTGCTCTGCCTGCTCTGCTCGCGAGTCATTTTCTGATGCCCGCCCTCCGGGCAGCAGCCCGACAGCCGCAGCCCGGCAGCCGCAGCCCAGGAGCCGCGGGCCAGAGGGACGCAGCTCAGCGGCGGCAGCCCAGCGGGCCGCGAGTCAGCGGCCGCAGATCTGGAGGCGCACACCAGAGGGCCAGCAACACGTGCCCCGTTGGAGGTTCCCGGCAAGCTGGACCGCGGAGAAGTCGCCGGTCCTGGGTGTTGTACCGCCGCACAGCCACGGCCACCAACCCCGCACAACCCATCTCGCAGCTATCCCTCACGAGATCTTGGACAGTTTCCGTCAGCACCGAACGGAAGCTGTCCAAGATCTCTTAAAGGGTGGTGCCCCACACCGTCTCAGCGCCGGAGTGGCCGGTCAGGTAGACGTAGACCAGGGCGGCGATGGCAAGGGCCACGGCCGCTACCGCCAGTACCGGGGTGACCAGCGCGGGCAGTTGCGGCACCCGGGGATGCCCACTTGTCGCCACGAGCAGCAGGATGGCCACGATCCCGAGCGGCAGCACGATGCGGAACAGGATGTCTCCGTAGCGGGAGTGCTCGAAGATCTGGTCGAGGATCGGTCCCTGGAAGCCGCGGGCCACCAGCGCGTCGGTGAGCGCCTCACCCGACTTGACCGCCACGTAGGCGGTCACCGGAGCGGCCACGGCGAGGAGGCCCAGGGCCCAGTCCAGCCGGCTGCGCCACCGCGGCAGCCCCACGTACGCGACGGCGAGCACCGCCAGCAGCGGCACGAACACGACGACCGCGTGGACCACCAGGACGTGTACCGGTAGACCCAGGATCTCCTCGAACATCGAACCCTCCAGGTGGATCATGGTCAGGGGCGGTCAGCCTATGGTCCGCCGATCGTCCCCGGCTCTCGATCGGACACACGCGCGCCGGGTCGATCGGGTTCATCCTTCGGGCCGTACTTCCGATCTTGCCTGGCTGTGTCGGTGGCCACCCGCAGCATGCGACGGTTGTCGATGCAGGCCGGGCGTGCTGTCATTGGCGAGTGTCCGGTACCGAGGAGCTGCTGCGGTCGAGGGGCCTGCGGGTGACGCGGCCACGCCTCGCGGTGCTCGACGTGCTGGCCGGCGGCGGCCACCTGGAGGTCGACGAGATCACCCGCCGGGTCCGTGAACGGCTCGACTCGGTCTCCACCCAGGCGGTCTACGACGTGCTGGGCGCGCTGTCCCGGGCCGGGCTGGCGCGCCGGATCGAGCCGGCCGGCAGTCCCGCCCGCTACGAGGCGCGCGTGGGCGACAACCACCACCACGTGGTCTGCCGGGGCTGCGGTGAGATCGCCGACATCGACTGCGCGGTGGGCAGCGCCCCGTGCCTGGAGCCCAACATCGCGCACGGCTTCGAGGTGGACGAGGCTGAAGTGACCTTCTGGGGCCTCTGCCCGGACTGCCGGGCCCGCCGCTCCGCCGACGTCTGATCGGTGCTCCGAGCGCGGCACCGACGGCACGTGCGCGGCGGGGTCGATCCGAGCGTGGCAGTCTTGAGCGGTGGACACCGATGACCTCGGCCTCTTCGGTCCGGGTTCGGTCACGTGGAAGGTGCACGAGGAGCCGATCCTGATCGTCGCCGGCCTGCGCTCGCTCTACCTGCAGGCGTTGCACCCACTGGCCATGGCCGGGGTCGCACAGAACAGCAACTACCGCACCGACGCGTGGGGTCGACTGGTCCGCACCGCCACCTACGTGGCGACCACCGTCTACGGCACCACCGCCGAGGCGCAGGCCGCCGGGGCTCGGCTGCGCCGCGTTCACGACCGGCTGCGGGCCACCGACCCGCGCACCGGTGAGGAGTTCCGGATCGACGACCCGGACCTGCTGCGCTGGGTGCACGTGACGGAGGTCGAGTCGTTCCTGAGCACGGCCCGGCGGGCCGGGCTGCCGCTGAGCGACGACGAGGTGGACGGCTACTACACCGAGCAGCGGCGCGCCGCCGCCCTGGTCGGTCTGGACCCGGCCACCGTCCCGGGCACCGCCGCCGAGGTCGCTGACTACTACGAGGCGGTACGGCCACAGTTGCGGATGACCCGGGAGGCCGCCGAGACGGCGGTGTTCCTCACCGCCCCGCCGCTGCCGTGGAAGCTCAGCCTGCCGGTCCGGTTGGGGCTCACGCTGGGCCCGCCGCGCTGGGCGTACC
>NZ_JAGPXZ010000061.1:0-14485 GCF_018070305.1 Micromonospora sp. M51
GAACCGTGGTACGGGGTGGCATCGCGGCCTCCAGCGGTCGGGCTCTGGTATGCCGCCGACCCTGCTCGGAATCCGCCCCACGAGCCGCCCCGATGCCGTCGCCTGTGGACAACCTGGTGGCCTGTGGAAAACCTCCGCTGAGACAGTTGATCTGCTACGAGCGCGGGCAGCTGCGCAGCTACCGCCGCTGCGGTGAAGACAGCGGGGCCGCTCCCGAGCGGAGCGGCCCCGCGAGTCGGTGGTCAGCCGGGCTGATTTGTCCAGGCGGCATCGAGGATCACCTCGTACGAGCTGATCCGCATGGGCGACAGCGTCAACAGCTCATGGGCGAGCAATTCGCCCGTCCTCGGATCGAAGATCAGAAGAGATTGCTGGTCGTGTTCGCGGTCGTCGAAGGTGACGGCGACTCCATTGCGGCCGGCGCGGTCCGTGACCTGCCCCCGCCAGCGGAAGCCGGGCACGTCGGCGAGAACCCGCAGGACCGCCGCTCGGGTCGCACGCGGCACGACGTACTGCCCATAGAGCGTGCCGACCCACTTGCTCGCCGACCCCGCGCCGTACTCGACCTTCAGCCGCTCCCGCAGCTCGGACGGGTCGGCCGACGGCTGCCTGAGCTCCTCCGGCGGCAGCGGCATGACGCTCGGTGCGGGGGTGCCGGTGGCTGCTGGTCGCCCCAGGCTCTCGCGCTGCCAGTAGTCCCGAGACTCCTGGTCGGGGTACTGCGGCTCCAGTTGGGTCCTGACTTGGTTACCGGTCCCGTCGACGGCCTGCCAGAGCTTCGTCTCGCTGGCGAAGGCCACGTGGTGGCGGCCGTCGGCTGAGGTCATCACCGGATCGCCCCACACCTTCGTGTGGTGGTACATGTAGCGCCCGCTCTGGTGGTGGTACGCCGCGTCTTTGATCTTGTCGGCGAGCTTGCGCTGCTGCGGGCCGGCGGGCGGCGGATCCGGGTCGAACTGGTGCGCGACCGGCGGGAGCACCAACCCCGCTGCCGCCGGTTCGCCCGGAGTGTCCGGTGCGCCCTCGCCGAGCGGCTGGAGCACCGCCACGGCACCGGCCGCGACAGCCAGCGTCCCGGCCGTCAGGACCAGCCGGCGGGTCGGGCGTACACGACGATGCCCGGCGGCCGTGTCGGTAGCGCCGGCGCGGTCGATCAGCTCGCGCGCCGAGACCAGCGGTGGTTCGACGGCGGCGGTTCGGGCCGGGTCGGCCGGGCCGAGAAGAGTACGGGTGCGCTCTGCTCCGAACATCATAGATCCTCTCGAATGGTCACCAACACCGGGCTACGACGGGTCTGCGCGGGCCGGTCCGCCATTGCGTCGGCCAGACGACGCCGGGCGCGATGGAGCCGCACGGCCGCGGTTGGTCCGGTGCAGCCGAGCACCTTCGCCGCCTCGGAGACCGTCAACTCCTCCCAGCCGACCAGCCGAAGAATTTCCTGATCAAGCTCGTTGAGGGTGGCCAACGCGGTCCGGACGTCCGCGACCCCGACGGTCGTGTCCGCACCCGGCGATCCGGCCAACCGCGCAAGGTCGACATTGGTGATCGGGAGAAGATCCGGGGCGGCACGCCGCGACCGCCACTGGTTCGCCAGAAGACGACGAGCCACCCCGTACAGCCAGGGAAGACTGCGGACAGGCACCTCTACGCGGCGACGCCAGGCGACGACGAAGACGTCCTGCGCCAGCTCCGCTGCGGCATCCCCGTCGATGAGCCGACGCAGGCCGTATCGAACGATGTGCGCGTACTCGGCGGCGTAGAGACTGGTGAACCAGTCCTCGTCCCGCTTCTTCGGTGGACCCACCCGAACCCCCATTGCCTCGGTGACTCTCACCCTGGCTTGTGTCGCTGAGGGCCTCGGGATTACCGCGCGGCCAGGGGCGGGTGCCCGACCGGGAAGCGAACGCTGCGGTCAGTCGTCGATCGCCTGGTAGACGGTGGTCCAGAAGTCGTGCCACATCGGCAGCCGCTGGTCGCCCGCGTGCGCCCGCTGCATGAACACCATCGCCGTCAGGTCCTCGGCGGGATCGTTGTACCAGGCGGTGCCATAGAAGCCGGGCCAGCCGTAGCTGCCGATCGAGGGCCCGAGGTGCGTACGGCGGGTGCGGACCGACAACCCGAGCCCCCAGCTGATGGCGTCGAAGTACCCCGGCCAGAACCCGGAGTTGGCCTTCTGCTCCGAGGTCAGGTGGTCGCTCGTCATCAGCGTCACCGCCGGCCGGGACAGCACCCGCTCACCGCGATGGGTGCCGCCCGCGAGCAGAGCCGACGCGAAGGCGAGGTAGTCCTGGGCGGTGGACACGAGCCCGCCGCCCCCGGACTCGAACAACCGCGGTCGGCTGAACCGTCCGTCGGGAGCGTCTTCGACAACCGGTTCGCGGTCGGCGGCGTTGTCGCGCTCGTACGCGGTCGCGAACCGGCCGATGCTCTCGCTACCCACGTGGAAGGCGGTGTCGGTCATGCCCAGTGGCTTGCAGACCCGCTCCCGGATGGCATCCCCGAAGGACATGCCGGTGGCCCGGGCGATGAGCACACCGGCCACGTTGGCGGCGGTGTCGTACATCCAACGCTCACCCGGCTGGTGGACGAGGGGAAGAGCGCCGAGCTGGCGGACCCACTCGTCCATCGACGGATAAACGAGAGCGTCCAGCGCGTCGGCGATGGGTACCGTTCCCGGCTCGGCGGGGACCATGCCCGTGCCGAGGGTGCCGTCCAGGACGTCCCGCAGCGTTATCGGCCGTGCCGCCGGGACGGTGTCGTCCAGTGGGCCGTGCGGATCGGCGAGCACTGTCATGTCCGCCAGCTCCGGCAGGAGATCGTCGACCGGGTCGTCGAGGCGGAGGGTGCAGTCCTCGACGAGGGTCATCGCGCACACGGCGACGATGGGCTTCGTCATCGAGCCCAGGCGACAGATCGTGTCGGCCGCCATCGGCGTCTGCGACCCCGCCCCCTCGAAGGCGAGGCGACCCGTTGCCTCGATGTGCACCTCACCGTGCCGGGCGAGGACGACCACCGCGCCCGGGACGAAGCCGGACTCGACGTGATGCTCAAGCAACCCCCGAACCCGAGCCAGCCGTTTCGACGAGAAGCCACCAGCAGCCACCCGTTACCTCCTCAGCTCGTCCCGCTCGGCAAATTACCCGCCACGCGGCGATCGCACTGTCCGCCACGAGCTCGGGCGGGAGGGCTGAATCCGACCCGCTCAGTTCAAGGACCTCATCGCCAAGGCCGCGAGGGCCGGACGGCTGAAACTGCGTGCGCCTAGAGCGGATCCAGGCGCAGCGCGCCGTTTGCGGAGTAGAAGTACCGGCGTACGTGCGTGGCCCAGTCTTCGATCGTGGGGTCCGCCCCCTGCGACAGCCACTGAGACAGATGCGCGTGCTCGTCGGTGTAGCCGTTGTCCAGGAGCCACTGGAGCGTTTCGCCGGTGCCCGCTCCGAAGATCGCCTGCGCATCGAAGCCGATGCCCAGGTCCATGTCGCCGGTGCGGAACTTCGCCCCGTACAGGCGGGGTGAGTCCGCCGGATCGCCGATCAGGAACAGCAGGAACGCTGCCAGGTAAATCTGCTCGTACTCGTCGTTCTCGCCCGGGTCCGGACCTTCGCGCCACGCTCGTTCGAGGTCGAAGATCTCACGGAGCATCGCGTGCTGGGGAACCGGATCGTCCACGTCAACCATCCGGAGCGCTTCCCGACGCGCGACCGGACTGGAGAGGTCCAACGGCGTGGCCATGGGGGCAGGCTAGTCGGCGTGCGGCTCATCAGCGTGAGCTGCGGTGGCGCGCTCCCAGGAGAAAGGGACGACCCCCGTCGGGGGGAGACGGGGGTCGTCGGAGGTTCGGCTCCGGGGGGGTCGAGCCGAACCACTCAGCGGTCACGGGGGGTGCAACCGCTGAGGGTCTGCCTGTTTCGAGGATGTGAAAGCTCGTCGTACGGACAAGTCTGCCTGAGCGGGCCCGTCACGTCGAGTGGTGCCGACTCCACTCAGTGCGAAAATCTCCTCGCAGAGTGTGAGCGTGATCACGCGGAGCGGAGATGGTGCTGCCAGCCCGCAGGTCTGAGGGGTGGCATGACCCCGGGCACCCGCCGACGATAGACCATCCGGCTAGACTTTCGCGCCGTGGGCCGAAGTGCCGCTTTCTTCGATCTGGACAAGACCGTCATCGCCAAGTCGAGCGCCCTGGCGTTCGGTCGGCCGTTCTACCGGGACGGGCTGATCACTCGGCGTGACGTGGTCAAGTCGGCGTACGCGCAGCTGATGTTCCGGCTGGGCGGCACCGACGAGCAGACCATGGCCCGAACACGGGACTACCTGGCTGCGCTCTGCAAGGGCTGGCAGGTGGAGCAGGTCCGCCAGATCGTCGCGGAGACGCTGCACGAGCTGATCAACCCTTATGTGTACGCGGAAGCCGCCGCTCTGATCGAGGAGCACCAGGCGGCGGGGCGGGACGTGGTGCTGGTGTCGGCCTCCGGCGAGGAGATGGTCCGGCCGATCGGCGAGCTGCTCGGGGTGACCGACGTGATCGCCACCCGGATGACGGTGCGCGACGGCCGGTACAGCGGCGAGGTCGAGTTCAAGGTGGAGGCGGTCAGCGAGTTGGCCGCCGTCCGGGGTTACGACCTGGCTGATTCGTACGCCTATTCCGACTCGTACAGCGATCGTCCGCTCCTGGAGTGCGTGGGCCACCCGAGCGTGGTCAACCCGGACCGGCAGCTGCGCAAGTTGGCGTCGGAGAACGCGTGGCCGGTGCTGGAGTTCCGGCACCCGATCCCGCTGGGCCGGCGCTGGCGGGAACGGCCTGCGGTTCCGGTGGCCGCGGCGGCCCTGGGGGTCGGGGTGGGTGTGGCCATCGGCATCGCCTGGTACGGGCGGCACCGTCGCACCCGGGCCGCCACCACCGCCTGACCGTTCCTCGCCCACCTGCCCAGGCCTTCAGGTCGCGGGACGGGCCGTTCCGGGGTGGCGGGACTGATCAGGCGGCGGCGAGGATCTCGTCTCCGATGGTGGTGAGCTGGTCGGCGCCGACCTCGACGGCCGCCATGTAGTGGCGTAGCCAGGAGCGCAGCCCGTCGGGGGTGCCGGTGGCGAAGGCACCGGCCGCGCCGACGTACTCCGGTTCCCGCTCGCGGTGCCCGACGTCGACGGCGAGCAGGCCACGCGGGTCGAGGCCGGTGGCGAGCAGCACCAGCCGGGCGGCTCCGCGCGCCACGACGCCGGACGGCCCGGCGAACGGGCGCAGGTTCAGCAGCTCCCCGTGGACGACGGCGGCGAGCACCAACGGGGAGACCTTCGTGCCACCGGCGATGAGGCCGGCGAGCCCGTCCAGCCGGGTGGCGACGACGGGGTCGGCCACCGGGCGGCCCAGTTCGGCTTCCGGCACCAGGTCCCGGGCGGCGAGCACGTGCAGCTTCGCGAGTGCCTGGCGGGGCGCCTTCGGCCACAGCTCGCTCAGGCCCGGCAACGCCCCGGCGACGCGCAGCGCCCCTTGCAGCACCGGGTCGGTGACGGTGCCGGCCCGGACGGCTTCGCGCTCGTGTCCGGCCCCCTCCAGGGCGGCGCTGGCCACCGCGCAGCGCAGGCTGACCTCGGCGGCGACCTGTCCGCCGTGCCGGCGCAGCGCCCGGTGCCCGAGCGCCTGGTCGAACCGTTCGCGGGCCTGCTCGACGGCGGCGGCGATGTCGGCGAGCGCGAGCAACGGGGCGAGCGGGTCGGTGGTCACCCCGCCACGCTAACGACCCGACCCGACCCGGCGGGCCGCACCCGCCCGCAACGCGACCCGGACCACCCGAGCCGCCGCGCCCCGACCCGATCCGGCCCGGCGCGGCACGGCTCGCCGCGGGCACGGCACGGCGCGGCCACGGCCCGACCCGATCCGGCCCGACGCGGCCACGGCCCGGCGCGGTCACGCCCCGACGCGGCCACGGCCCGACGCGGCCACGGCACGCCGCAAGGTCAACACGGGTTTCTTGAAGTCGGGGCGTCCACCTCACCAGGACGCCCCGACTTCAAGGAACCCGTGTCGATCAAGGCGCCCCGCGCAGACGACCCGGGCGGGGACCGGCCAGCACGGGCCGTCGGGCGCGCGGCGGGGGCCACTCGGCGCGACGGAGTGGGCAGCCGTGGCCGGCCGAGAGCCCCGCGACTACCCTCGTGCCATCGAGACCCAGGTCACCCCGAGGATGAGGAGTCACGGCATGAGCGAGGCATTGGCCAATCTGCTGAACGAGACGCGCCAGTTCCCCCCGCCGGCCGAACTCGCCGCGCACGCCAACGTCACCGTCGACGCGTATGCCGAGGCCGAGGCCGACCGGCTGGCCTTCTGGGCGAAGCAGGCCGACCGGCTGGCCTGGTCGAAGAAGTGGGATGAGGTGCTCGACTGGTCGAATCCGCCGTTCGCGAAGTGGTTCGTGGGTGGGCAGCTCAACGTCGCGTACAACTGCCTGGACCGGCACGTCGAGGCGGGCCTGGGCGACAAGGTGGCGATCCACTGGGAGGGCGAGCCGGGCGACACCCGCACCATCACGTACGCGGACCTGCACGCGCTGACCTGCCGGGCGGCGAACGCGCTCACCGACCTGGGGGTGACCGCCGGCGACCGGGTGGCGATCTACCTGCCGATGATCCCGGAGGCCGCGGTGGCCATGCTGGCCTGCGCCCGGATCGGCGCCGCGCACAGCGTGGTCTTCGGTGGTTTCTCCGCCGACTCGTTGAGCAACCGGATCCAGGACGCCAGCGCCAAGGTGGTGATCACCGCCGATGGTGGTTACCGGCGGGGCAAGCCGTCGGCGTTGAAGCCCACCGTGGACGAGGCGGTGGCGAACTCCCCGTCGGTGGAGCACGTGCTCGTGGTTCGCCGCACCGGCGAGGACGTGGCGTGGTCGGAGAAGGACCACTGGTGGCACGAGACGGTGGAGACCGCCTCGGCCGAGCACACCGCGCAGCCGTTCGACGCCGAGCACCCGCTGTTCATCCTGTACACCAGCGGCACCACGGCCCGCCCGAAGGGCATCCTGCACACCACCGGCGGCTACCTCACCCAGGCGTCGTACACGACGCACGCGGTGTTCGACCTGAAGCCGGAGACCGACGTCTACTGGTGCACCGCCGACATCGGCTGGGTCACCGGGCACTCCTACATCGTGTACGGCCCGCTCTCCAACGGCGCCACCCAGGTGATGTACGAGGGCACCCCGGACACGCCGCACAAGGGCCGGTTCTGGGAGATCGTCGACAAGTACGGGGTGAGCATCCTGTACACCGCGCCCACCCTGATCCGGACGATGATGAAGTGGGGCGACGACATCCCGGCCGGCTTCGACCTGTCCTCGCTGCGCCTGCTGGGCAGCGTCGGCGAACCGATCAACCCGGAGGCGTGGATGTGGTACCGCCAGCACGTCGGCCGGGGCGAGCTGCCGGTCGTGGACACCTGGTGGCAGACCGAGACGGGCTCCATCATGATCTCGCCGTTGCCGGGGGTCACCGCGGCCAAGCCGGGTTCGGCGATGACGCCGCTGCCGGGCATCGTGGCCGACGTGGTGGACGACCAGGGCCAGTCGGTGCCGAACGGTGGTGGCGGCTACCTGGTGCTGCGTGAGCCGTGGCCGTCGATGCTGCGCACCATCTGGGGTGACGACGACCGGTTCATCGACACGTACTGGTCGCGTTTCCAGGGGATGTACTTCGCCGGCGACGGCGCGAAGAAGGACGACGACGGGCACATCTGGCTGCTCGGCCGGGTGGACGACGTGATGTTGGTGTCCGGGCACAACATCTCGACGACCGAGGTGGAGTCGGCGTTGGTGTCGCACCCGTCGGTGGCCGAGGCCGCGGTCGTGGGCGCCACCGACCCGACCACCGGTCAGGCGATCGTCGCGTTCGCCATCCCGCGGGGCAGCACTGACATCAGTGGTGACGCGGGCGAGCAGCTCATCGCCGACCTGCGCAACCACGTGTCGAAGACGCTCGGCCCGATCGCCAAGCCGCGCCAGATCATGCTGGTGCCGGAGCTGCCGAAGACCCGCTCCGGCAAGATCATGCGTCGGTTGCTGCGGGACGTGGCGGAGAACCGGTCGCTCGGCGACGTGACCACGTTGCAGGACTCCTCGGTGATGGACCTGATCTCTTCGGGGATGGGCGGCGCGAAGTCCGACGAGGACTGACGGTAGGCGTACCCCAACGGTGGGTGGCGGCCCGGACGGGCCGTCACCCACCGTCGTCTTTTGTGGAGGCACGTCCGTCGCACATATGTGATACGGGAGTTAAACAGATAACGCATCGATCACGATCCCGCCGTACGGGTTGTTTGTCATTTAGTTTCACGCTCGTCGGGCGGCCCCGATGAGCCCACGCCACCGGATCCGGCCGACGTCCTCTGCCCGAGAAACGGAGTGGCATGAACAGAAACTCCCGTCCGGGGTCGCGCCGACGACTACTCGTCGCGCTACCCGTCATCGCCCTCGCGGCCACGTCACTGACCGTGAGTGGCAGCGCGGCCGCCAAGCCTTCGTCCGACACCCCGCGGGCGGTGATCGGGGCGGACGAGTACTACATCAACTACGCCGAGCCCGAGGTGCAGCCGGACACCGCCGGCCGTGAGGTGAAGGGCAAGGGTGGCGTCTACACCCCTGCCGTGGAGTCCGCGCGCGAGTTCGACCAGAAGCACGCCCGGGGCAACCCGGTGACGGCGCGGCAGCTGGCCAAGGACGAGGCCAAGTCGCTGAAGACGGGCCAGAACCCGCGCAAGTTCAAGAAGGCGCCGACCACCCAGACGGCGAAGTTGCTGACGCTGCTTGTCGAGTTCAACGACAAGGCCAACGACGACTTCACCGACGTGATGGTCCCCAAGACGGTGTTCGAGGACCGCACCTGCGTGCCCGGCACGGTCCAGAACGGCCCGAAGCACAACAAGATCCCGGACCCGGCGCGCCTGCCCCACGAGGACAACAACTCGATGTGGGTGCCGGACTTCTCGCCGCAGCACTACAACAAGATGCTGTACAGCAAGAAGGGCATCACCGAGCGGGTCCGCACCGACCTGAAGGGCCCGGACGGCAAGAAGGGCATCGACCTGTCCGGTCGCACCATGCACAACATGTACCTGGAGATGTCCAAGAACGCGTACACGGTGGACGGGCAGGCCAGCCCGTGGATCACCGTGCCGCACTCGGAGGGCTGGTACGCGGCCAACCGCTGCTTCCAGGACGAGACCGGCGCCTGGGTTCCCGGCCGTGAGCAGTCGATGAACGGCCACCCGGACAACCCGGCCGGCGCGGGCCGCCTGGCGACCGACGCGATCGACGCGCTCGTCGCGAAGGACCCGAACTTCCCCTGGGCCGACTACGACATCGAGGACCAGGCCGACCGCGACGGTGACGGCAACGTCTTCGAGCCGGACGGCGTGATCGACCACCTCGTGCTGGTGCACGCCGGTCAGGGCAAGTCCCGTGGTGGCGGCGCCGAGGGCGTGTACGCCGTGTGGGCGCACTCCTCCACGGTCGCCGGTGGCTACACCATCCCGGGCACCAACATCAAGGCGTCGAACTACATCGTGCAGCCGGAGGACGCCGGTGTCGGCGTCTTCGCTCACGAGTTCGGCCACGACCTGGGCCTGCCGGACCTCTACGACACGTCCGGCAACGCCGACTCCGACGTGGACTTCTGGGACCTGATGGCCTCGGGCTCGCACTCGGGTGAGATCTTCCAGGCGCTGCCGACGCACATGGGCATCTGGGACAAGTGGGTGCTCGGTTGGGCCGACCCGCTGACCATCCGCCCCGGGTCGAACCCGCGCGAGGTGAAGCTCGGCCAGACCTCACGCACCCCGATCGACTCCGAGGACGGCATCAAGGTCGACCTGCCGGACAAGGTGACGACGCTGGCGACCCCGCACAGCGGCACCAAGATGTGGCACAGCAACAACGACCAGGAGTGGGCCGACGTCAAGCTCAGCCGCTCGGTCGACGTGCCGGCGGCCGCCGACTCGAAGTTCTGGATGTGGAACAACTACATCATCGAGGAGGACTGGGACTACGGCTTCGTCGAGCTCTCCACCGACGGCGGCACGACCTGGACCGAGCAGAAGGTGTACGACGAGGGTGGCACTGTTGTCACCACGCCGGACGGTTACCCGGACCCGAACGGCCGGATGAACGACTTCGGCGGCAAGAAGTACGGCCTGACCGGCAGCACCGACGGCTGGCGGCACGACTACGTCGACCTGTCGGCGTACGCGGGCACGACAGTGCAGCTGCGGCTGCGCCTCGCCACCGACGAGGCCTTCGAGGAGCGCAACTGGTTCGTCGACGACTTCTCGGTCACCGGCGGCGGCGCCACCACCTGGAGTGACGACGTCGAGGGCGGCGACAACGGCTGGACCGCCACCGGCGGCACCTTCGTCGACACCACCGGCGCGGGCTGGAAGGTCTCCAGCGGCACCGAGGTCCACGCCCAGTACTACCTGGCGGAGTGGCGCAACTTCGACGGCTTCGACAAGGGCCTGCAGTACACCTACGACACCATCTACTCCCACGAGGCGTGGAAGGTCGACCGGATCAAGTACAACGCGCCGGGCATGCTGGTCTGGTACCGGGACACCGCGCTCGGCGACGTCAACCACGTCACCGGGCAGATGACCGCGCTGCCCAGCTACGGCGCGAAGGGCGGCCTGCTCATCGTCGACTCGCACTTCGACCCGTACCGGCGTACGGGCGAGGCGGCGGAGAAGGACCCGTCGGTAACGGACAACCTGCCCAGCCGTCCGCAGTCGTCGAACGCGGCCTTCTCGTTGCAGCGGACCTACCCGTTCACCGAGTGCCTGGAGGCGGCGGACGAGCCGTACAGCTCGTACTGCACGAAGTTCAAGGGCCAGGCGCCGGTCAAGGCGTTCACCGACGCCAAGGGCTGGTACCCGGGCATCGAGATGCGCGATGGCGCGGCGTACGCCCGGGACAACGACGCGTCGGTGGTCCTGCCGTCGCGTGACAACGCGCCGTACACCACCCGGGTCACCAACCCGGACGGCAGCCCGGCGCCGGAGTTCTACGGCGTGACCCTGGGCGGTGGCGCGATCGTGCTCGGCACCGGCAACCCCGGTGACCAGGGTGTGAACTACGGCGTCTCGCTCACCATCAAGAAGGCGGCCGCGGACAACTCGTCCGCCACGATCTACGTGACGCCGGCCAAGAAGTAACGGTTTCGCAGATCGACATCTGTAACGGTGGGGCCGGTGGCGGAGACGCTGCCGGCCCCACTGTCGTAAGTGCGATCAAACTGATCGAGGGATGTCGTTGTATACGTTCGCGTCTGGGTCTGCGCTGCTCAGCGCGGCTGATGAACCGGTGGGGTGTGACGGTGAAAAGCATTCCCAACAAAATCTTGCAACAAATCGACGCGTTCGTCTTCCCACCCGTCCCGCCAGTGTCTAAGTTCACCATTGGTCCCACTAGTGGGATCGATCTCCCACCGGCCCGTACCCCCGTTGGGCCGGTTCCCTCACACCGGAGGTACCACGTGCGCAAAGTCGCAGTGGGTCTGCTCGGGCTCTCACTGACGGCGACAGGCCTGGCTTTCGGCCCGTCCGCCTCGGCGGCGCCTCAGCCCAAACTGCCGGCCGCGGCACCGGCCGCTGCCGAACCACAGGCACTGAAGGATGAGCTCCCCGACAAGCTCGAGGACAAGCGCCGCGAGCTGCGTGAGCAGGGCCTCGCCGACGTGCTGAGCGGGCGCAGCAAGCCGATCGAGCGCAACGGCAGCACTGTCGTCAAGGTCGGCCAGGTCGGCAAGACGGGCACCAACGCCAAGGCGCGCTCCGCCGCCGGCGGCGGCCAGGAGACCAGGGATCAGTACGTCGAGCTCAAGCGTGAGCGGACCGACAAGATCTTCGTGATCCTGGCCGAGTTCGGCGACGAGCGCCACCCGTCCTACCCGGACAAGGACATGAACCCGGACATCGCCGGCCCGGCGACGTTCGACGGTCCGTTGCACAACAAGATCCCCGAGCCCAACCGGGCCGTGGACAACTCCACCATCTGGCAGCCGGACTTCAGCCCGGAGCACTTCCGCCAGCTCTACTTCGGCACCAACCCGGGCGACGAGTCGCTCAAGCAGTACTACGAGGCGCAGTCCTCCGGTCGCTACACCGTCGAGGGTGAGGTGACCGACTGGGTCAAGGTCCGGTACAACGAGGCCCGTTACGGTCGCTCCGACGACCCGAAGGCCGACGACGACCCGACCGGCGACCCCGCCGTCTGCGGCGACAACGTCTGCTCGAACACCTGGAACCTGATCCGCGACGCCGCCAACCAGTGGGTCGCCGACCAGAAGGCCAAGGGCCGGACGGACGAGCAGATCGCCGCCGAGATGAAGTCCTTCGACCAGTGGGACCGTTTCGACTACGACGGTGACGGCGACTTCAACGAGTCGGACGGCTACATCGACCACTTCCAGATCGTCCACTCCGGCGGCGACCAGGCCGACGGTGACCCGCAGCAGGGTGAGGACGCAATCTGGAGCCACCGTTGGTCGGCGTTCAACAGCTCGCCCGTGGGCCCGCCGAACTTCCCGATCGGCGGCACCCAGATCGGCAACACCGGCGTCTGGATCCGCGACTACACGATCCAGCCGGAAAACGGCGGCCGCAGCGTCTTCTACCACGAGTACGGCCACGACCTGGGCCTGCCGGACGACTACGGCCCGGCCGACAACAGCAACGAGCACTGGACCCTGATGGCCCAGAGCCGGCTCGGCGCGAAGAACGACGCCGGCATCGGCGACCGTGGCGGCGACCTCGGCGCGTGGAACAAGTTCCAGCTCGGCTGGCTCGACTACGAGGTGGTCGTGGCAGGGCAGAAGCAGACGCTGAAGCTCGGCCCACAGGAATACAACTCGAAGGAAGCACAGGCCGTCGTGGTCGTGCTGCCCAAGAGGGAATACACCTTCAACTACGGTCCGCCGTTCGAGGGCTCCAAACAGTACTTCTCCGGTAACGAGGACAACCTCGACAGCAAGATGACGAGGACGTTCGACCTCACCGGCAAGTCCGCGGCGGCGCTGTCGCTCAAGGGCAAGTACAGCATCGAAGCGGGTTACGACTACCTCTACTTCGAGGCGTCGACAGACGGCGGTCAGTCCTGGACCGACCTGGACGGCACTGTCAACGGCAAGCCGATCGGCGTGGACGGTGCCGGTCGCCCGGCCCTCGCCGGCAGCAGCAACGGCGCCTGGGCGGACATCAACATCCCGCTGACCTCGGTCGCCGGCAAGTCGGCGCAGGTCCGCCTGCACTACGTTACCGACGGTGGCGTCTCCGAGGGCGGCTTCTTCGGTGACGCGATCACCGTGACCGCCGACGGCCAGACCGTGTTCAGCGACGGCGCCGAGACCGACGCCGGCTGGAACCTGGAGAAGTTCGAGGTGGTCGGGGCGACCTACACCCGACTGTTCGACAACTTCTACATCGCCGGCAACCGGTCGTACGTCTCGTACGACAAGTACCTGAAGACCGGCCCGTACTTCTTCGGCTACGCGAACACCCGCCCGGACTGGGTGGACCACTACGCGTACCAGGAGGGCCTGCTCATCTCGTACTGGAACACCCGCTGGTCGGACAACAACACCGCCCCGGCCTCCCCGACCAACCCGGGTGGTCACCCCGGTGAGGGTCGCAACCTGTACATCGACGCGCACCCGCGCCCGATCTACAACCTGACCGGGGCACCGTGGCGGGCCCGCGTCCAGATGTACGACGCACCGTTCAGCCTGAACAAGGCTGACTCGTTCACCCTGCACCTCAACAGCCAGCCGCAGTACATCCGTGGCCAGGCCGCTGAGCCGCTGTTCGACGACACCAAGAAGTACTTCTACGAGGAGCTGCCGAACCACGGCGTCAAGCTCCCCGCGACCGGTGTCAAGATCAAGGTTCTGGAGCAGGACGGCACCTCGATGAAGATCCGGATCAGCTGACCACTGATCCCGCACCAACCAGCGACGCCCGGGCAGGTCAACTGCCCGGGCGTCGCCCGTTGTACGACACCCGCTGACGACGCGGACCGGCGTCCCCCACCGACGGTCGAGCCGGCTCCCCTGGCACCCGGTCCGGGACAACCCGGGGCTTTCCCCTGTTCAACGCGACCACCGGGGCCGCCTGCGGCAACCGGGTCCTAGGCTGTCTGCCATGACCGACCAGCGCGACGGAGCCGTCGACGAGTCCTGTGTCCTCACCGAGGGGCCGTGGACGCACCGTTTCGTCGGTGCCAACGGCAGCCGGTTCCACGTGGTCGAGGCCGGCACCGGGCCGATGGTGCTCTTCCTGCACGGCTTCCCCGAGCACTGGTGGGCCTGGCACCAGATGCTGCCGGCGATCGCCGACGCCGGCTTCCGGGCGGTCGCCGTCGACCTACGCGGCTACGGCGCCAGCGACAAACCACCACGGGGGTACGACGGCTACACCCTCGCCGCCGACATTGCCGGGCTGATCCGCGCGCTCGGT